>DAONDQ010000069.1:0-16131 GCA_035402645.1 Candidatus Cloacimonadota bacterium
TCTGCATATTCACTACTGATCCGGGCAAGCATTTTTGTGTTGGAACTGTTCTTCCCTCCAATCACGATCATGATATCGCTATCCTGGGCAAGCATCCTTGTGGATTCCTGCCTGATTTCGGTAGCATTGCAAATCGTATTGAAGACCCTTACTTCCTTGTATCTTTCCGGAAGAAGGATGACCAGTTCCCTGAGTTTCTCGATGCTCTGAGTAGTCTGTGATATAACACCGATCTTTTCCCCACCGTGATTCGCAAAATCCTTTGCTTCACTGACAACATAGGCTGTTCCCATGATGTATGATCGTAACGCAATCACTTCCGGGTGCTCAGAATTTCCAAGAATTAATACAGGATATCCTTCCTCGCTCAATTGCCTTCCGATCTGCTGCAGTTTTGCAACATATGGACAAGTTGCATCGATCAGGATATGACCTGCTTCTTCAAGAAACTCTTTCTCAGACAAAGGAATTCCATGAGAACGAATGATTGCCTTGCGTTTTCCAATCTCATCGGGTGACTCAATGACTTCTATCCCCTTCTCCTTCAATTTCTCCACCATTTGCGGATTATGAATCAGAGGACCAAGAGTAACAATCGAGTTGTTACCCTCGGCAGCGGTAAGTGCTAAATGAATAGCTCTTTTCACACCGAAGCAGAAGCCCGAATTCTTTGCCAGTCTTATTATCATTTTCAAAGAACTTTGTATTTGTAATTTCCATTCCTAAAAATCGGAATGGCACGAATTATCTTACTCATGAAACAGAATGTTTCTCGATAACACACATGATCTCATCCACCTGCTGCTGAATGGTCATTTCCGAAGTATCGATCATGATCGCATCTTCAGCTTTCCTGAGCGGAGCAATTGCACGTTCGCTGTCATTCTTGTCACGCCAGAGAAGTTCTTGTTCCACTTTGGCTAGATCCAGGTATTCACCTTTTTCCTTTGCTTCCTTCCAGCGACGAACAGCACGGGTATGAGCATCTGCTACGAGAAAAAACTTATAATCAGCACTCGGGAAGACCACTGTGCCGATATCCCTGCCATCCATTACGATACTGCATTCTTCACCCATTTTCCTCTGCAATTCCACCATTCTTTCTCTCACAATGCCAATCTGGGATATGGTGGAAGAGAGAGTAGTGATATCTGCCTCACGGATACGTTCAGTGACATCCTTCCCATCCAGGAAAAGCCGATTCCCATCCTCTTCATACTGAATATGAATGTCCATGCTCTTCAGCATCTTTTCGAGATTCACCATGTCGGTCAGTGCAATATTACCATCCAGTGCTTTCAATGCGCAAGCCCTGTACATGGCACCTGTATCCACATAAACGATGTGCAGGTTATGCGCCAATATCTTGGCAGTCGTGCTTTTACCGGAAGCAGCCGGACCATCGATTGCTATGACAAGGTTCTTTTTTCTCGAATTTTCCATATTTACCTTTACTTGGATTTTCCAAAATTAAGTCAAATCTTTTTTTCTGATATTTCACATTATTTGAGATATTTTTCAAAATGATAACAAGATTGAATTGAAAATAACGGAAAGCAAAACAAAAATAGTAGTACATTTACTTTCATGTTTTGTAATTCCCCGCTTCCCTCATGATGCTCTATCTTACAAATGATGAATAAGTTATATGTTTCCTATTTTCTGAATTTTGGTGCAAAATTCGAATCAGATAGTTTCAGATAGAACGTTGTTTTCCCATCCACGATTTTGATCTTCTGATCATCAGGTACAAAAGCATTGCCGTAATAGGCGATCATCTGGTTCAAAAAAAGGTCATAGAGCGTAATCTCATCATCCCCGATATGAAGCAGATAGTGTTCTAACTGGTATTTCTTCCCCTTGATCTTTTCGTTATAAAGTTGGCTTTCATATACATATGAATATGCAGTTCTCGACCGACTACTTCGATCCGGTTTTGTCAGAAATGTGCCTAAACCGTTCATTTTGTAATACATAATTTCATGCAGTCCTTCAACATATTGCCAAATTGTGATCTTTGAATTGGAAAAGTAAGGTTTTAATCCTTTTTTCTGAGTGAAGACTCCATGCGTCGGATCATTCATGGTTACAAACTGTAGGGAATCAGACGTTTCCACCAGCAGTTTATCAAGATGGACATCATACGGATCAATGTGAAGGTTTGAGAACGATTCTTCGTCCGTACTATATTTCCTGTATAATTTAAAAAAACTCTTCAACCCGTATTCATTGATGTAATTATGGCAAATCAGCGCACTGAGCGGATATGAGATCGAAGCATCCTGCTGCTGAAAGGATACAACTGAATACAGTGTGTCCAATGGAAGGACGTCCATATTTTTCAGCCATTCGGCTGTTTGCAGCATGACATCCGCCGATTTACCATTCCTTCCGCCGTAGCATGTGGCGAAACCTTCCTGGAGCATTGGATGTGTATATAATGGGAGGGGATTCAGATTATAATTCATGATAAGATGCATCAACTCATGAAAGTGGCTGTTGGATGTCGAAATTATTGCGTCCATGGATAAATCTGCCATTCCGGATGTTTCGATACCCGTGATTTGTTCAACCTGTTTCGTGTCCTTACATACAATGTAGATTAACGGATGGAACCTCAATCCATAGTAATGCCGCCAGGACGCTTCCTGGTATGTGAACCATTCCTGCTGATCTTTGCTTGTGAAGAATTGAGAGATAGCCTGTGATTGTGCTTTGACAAAACTCCGGACTGTATTCATCGAGTAATTATTCAGAAGAGTAGGGTCGGAAGTATAGAAAGTTACATATCCACTCTCAAACTTATACATATTCCGGGTGAAGTATGTCAGTGGGGAAATCATCTTATCATTTTTAAAGAAAAATGCCTGCTTGAAAGTGGAATCAGATGTCGTAAAGACGATCTTTGAATAGGGTTGAGACAATTCCCGGATACGGATATTATAACTGATCTCCCGCGATTTGATCCTATCTCGGACAGCACTGTCAATATCATGCCCGATCAATATTTTCCAATCCACTCCAGTATAATGTATGCGAAGACGATTGGATTGCTCAAGATCAATAGGATCGAGAAAGGAATCCAGGTTTTCCCGATCGTAAATAAGAGTATGAATAAAGGATTCAGCGCGATCCATCGTTAATGGTACATATTGATCCTGCGCATATAAAGATAATGCAACAAGTAGCAGCAAGAAGATCATGATCTTTTTCATATTCACCTCAAATCGGGAATAACAATTCTTTGAACGCAGCAGTTCTTTTGTCAAATGTAATCTTTGCACATTCGTGAATCCTATTAAAAGGCTAAAGATGATTTACATTATCTAGAATCCAATTCAGGACGACTGTAACGATTAATCTATTTGAAAAACCAAAAGAATTTATATTGAAGCACCCCTCCCGCCCTTGAGTGAATCCAATCCCTTTCCAATGGGATACCAATCCCATACCAATCTCATTCCAATCTCTCGGGATTGGAAAGGGATAGGAATCCGATAGCTATAACTTTGGTAAGGGATGGAATATATTAAAGTGGTATAATAAAGGGTAACATGTTATTTCTTCCTCTTTTTTGAATTGGTGCATATCTCGATCTTATTATATTCTTTCTGAGATGAATCGCGGTTCAAAGAAAATTTCCTTGCCTATAACATGATTCGAGAGTATAGTGATAAAAAACTTGAATATAATTGTGCATTGAAAACAATGGTCTTATCTTACATATAAGGAGAATCTATATGGCTAAGATTGTAGAAGGAAAACTCATCTCGAAGGGTTTTAAGTATGCACTGGTCGTCAGCCGTTTCAATGAATTCATCAGCAATAAACTCCTGGAAGGAGCGATGGACTGTCTGCTTCGACATGGTGTAATGGATAACGAAATCACAGTGATATGGACATCCGGCGCATTTGAAATTCCGCCTGTTGCACAGAAAGCTGCCAAATCCAAGAAATACAATGCCGTGGTATGTCTCGGAGCCGTCATCCGCGGTGCCACACCACATTTTGAATACGTAAGTGCTGAAGTATCAAAGGGAATCGCAAATGCTGCCATGAATAGCGACGTTCCAATCATATATGGAGTATTAACTACAGATTCAATCGAACAGGCTATCGAAAGAGCCGGGACAAAAGCTGGAAATAAAGGCTGGGATGCAGCACTTGCCGCCATCGAAATGATTAACCTCTTCAAGGAAATCAGTTAATGGGTTTACGCCGAAAAGCCAGGGAAATGGCGCTTCAGACACTATTTGCATTGGATTTCCAGGAGAAGGATGGTGAATTTGGTGAACTCGAACTTCTGAATCATTTTGAAGAAGTTTTGACTGAAATCGCGTCTTCCGATAATATCACTGCCGAAGATCCCAGATATGCCTTCGCGGAAGACATTGTACGGCTTACCATCAAACACCTGGGTGAGATCGATTCTGTCATTTCCAAGCATACAAAGAACTGGTCTATCGAAAGACTTGCTTCTATTGACAGAAACATCCTCAGGCTTGCAATCGCAGAAATGTACTATTCAGAAACACCTGCACCCATCATCATCAATGAAGCCATCGAAATCGCCAAGCGTTTCAGTACGGAACAATCGGGTAAATTCGTGAATGGCATCCTGGACAAAATACAAAGTGAACATATAAAGAATGGATCATAACCTACAACAACTCGATGTCAGCATCGGAGTCATCGTCTATAACGAAGCAGGAAATATCCTGAATCTTCTGAACGCCCTCGAGGAACAGAACCTCAGCACTGTGTCCATACAAGAGATCATCGTTGTTTCCAGTGCCTGCACGGATGGAACGGACGACCTTGTACGTGAACACATGGAAGACCATCCGAAAGTCAAACTGATCACAGAACCGGAAAGAAGGGGTAAATCTTCTGCCATCAACATGTTCCTGCAGAATGCCGTAAGCAGTATCTGCATCATTGAAAGTGGAGATACCATCCCGGCAAGGGACACAGTTGAAAAGATGATAAGTCCATTTGCCAACCCGGTTATCGGGATGACAGGTGCCAGACCGATGCCTGTGAATCATGAGGATAATTTCATCGGATATGCAGTTCATCTGCTGTGGAGACTCCATCACCGCATGGCAACCATTTCACCCAAACTCGGGGAGATGGTGGCATTCCGCAAGTTATTCAATGAAATTCCAAAGGACAGCGCTGTGGATGAAGCTAGTATCGAAGCAATGATCCGTGATAGGCATAAAGAATTGAAATACATTGGTGATGCCATGGTCTATAACAAGGGACCGGAAAATCTGAAGGATTTCATCAAACAGAGACGAAGAATCGAGACCGGACACTTATGGCTGAAGAGAATGCAGAATTATACGGTTGCTTCCCAGAAAAGTGATATCCTGATGCAGATTCTCAAAGAAGAAATCAGGGAGTATCCTTCCAGCATCGTTCGTATCTTTGCCGTGATGTTCCTTGAACAATATTGCCGTTTATTAGGCAAGTATGACTTTTATGTGAAAAAGCGCAACCCATTCACATGGGATATAGCAGAATCTACAAAAAACTTGAATAAAGGCGCATAATGTTAGAATTAATACCAAGAATCATTGCATATAAATTATATCGAAGCATCGGTTTCCCACGCCTGATGCCGATGAACTATACTGTAAGTTTATTATATGAATGCAATTCCAAGTGCAGTACCTGCAATATCTGGAAAAAGAAGACAGAGAAACTCACTGCAGCTGAATATGGGAAAATGTTCCATAATATTGGACATTCACCATATTGGATCACCTATAGCGGTGGCGAACCATTCCTTCGTCCCGACCTCGTGGATGTAGTGAAGGCTATCTATGATGCCTCCCATCCAAAGATCATCAATATTCCGACGAATGGTATCCTGACAAAAAAGATCGTGAATGATGTTGATAATATCTGCATGGCATGCCCGAAGAGCCAAATCATTATCAATGTTTCCCTGGATGGAATCGAATCGGAGCATGACAATATCCGCAATGTTCCCGGAAACTTTAAGAAAGCAACAACCACTTTTAAGAAGTTGAAATCGCTTGGGCGAAAGAATCTTGCAGTTGGTATCCACACAGTGATCTCGCAATTCAATGTCGGTAACTTCTCAGCGATTGCAAGCAATCTGATGGCATTGGGACCTGATTCATACATTACGGAAATTGCCGAAGAGCGTATCGAATTAGATACAATCGGAATGGAAATCACACCATCCACTTTAGCCTACAAATCCGCTATTGATTTCCTGATACACAGGATCAAGAATGGAAAGTTCAAAGGTGTGAACAAGATCACCATGGCATTTCGTATCGAATATTACAACCTCGTGAAGAAAATCCTTCGTGATCGGCGCCAGATTATCCCCTGTTATTCAGGAATCGCTTCTGTGCAGATTTCGCCTGCCGGAGATGTTTGGAGTTGCTGTATTAAGGCTAAGAGTTTCGGCAATTTGAAAAAGAATGGTTATGATTTCAGAAAGATATGGTTTAGTCCCGTCATGCGGAAGGAACGTCTCTCTATAAAAAACAGGGAATGCTGGTGTCCTCTGGCAAATGCTTCTTATACAAATATGCTGCTTGACATTCCCACCTTATTCCGGGTATTCTATCGCAGTTTCATCAAGTGGTGGACTTGATAACGACATGGAAAAAGGAAGGATAACATGTTAAATATCAAGGCGTCATTCGCGAACCATGACAGCAATATCTTCTTTACCACCTATTTTCAGGGGAAAAGCAATTATATTGTACTCGCCACTCATTCTACCATGAAAAGCGAATTATATGACAATGCCAATTCCTTGCTCATCAATGAAGTCCTGCTGCAGGATTGGGAAAATTCCTCTAAAGACAAAATAGAAAATCAAATCAAAGAGTTCTTTGTAGAATTGAATTGGAAACTATATGCCCAGTTCAGACAGACGAATCTGCCCGAACAGGGTATTTCCGTGATTTTAGCTGTTGTATTTGATAATGATGTATATCTGGCACAGTTTGGCAGGATGCTTTGCTGTACCGTTACCGGGAAAAAGAGGACAGAATTGGGAAGGACGTGGGATAACTTCCATGTGAAAACCAAGAACGAACTATTTCTCCTGGGCAGTATCGAGGATAACATTCATGTGAAGGTGATGCAGATATCCCTAAAACCGGGGACATACCTAATCACCATACCATCAACCCTTTCTGATCGGTTTACCATTGAATTTGACAGTGCATTTCAACCACTGGCAATCCTGTCCAAATTTTATGAGGAATCAGCCTTCCCATATTTCATAATCGGTGCTGATATCAAGCGTTCAGAGAAAAAGAAGTCATTTTTCCTCCGTAGGAAATTCCGCATTTCAGCCATAATTGCCATAATTCTTATAATCCTTACCCTTTTGTACATGAGACAGGGAAATAACTGTGTTCAGGAATATATCAATCGAGCACGTCTATTGTTCAAGCATCAGACTCGTATTCAATTCACTGATGTTTTAAATCATGCCAATCCCACATTTGAAAAACAGATCAGGCAGTTAGAAAAGGTAGCCTTGTCCCCTGCAAGATCGATCAGTCTTCGTACCGAAATGATCGGTGAGATGAGTTATCCTATTACGGCTGTACCTCAATGGGACATCGAGAATATCTATCTGATCAGTCATAATAACCTGATTGCTCTCGATAAGAAGACTCACCTGCAAAAGTGGAATAAGCATTTCGAAAATGAATTGCTGAATATGAAGAAAACAGATGATAAATCATTACTGGTGTTGGAAAAGAACAGCCAGGCAATGCTTATTCATAACGATGGAAAAGAAATTTGGAACAATCCATCGATACAATACAAACAACCGCTGGAATCACCAAGTAAATCCACCACACCCTACGAGATCACATTCCAGGATGATGCAAGATTGAATGCTAATATCCTTGTTTTTCAAGCAGTGGATATGATCTATCTTGTTAATTCGCTTTCAGGAGATACGATCTCACAATACCGTTTTTCAGAGCCAATCAGTTATATATCGAGCTACGATCCACTCGAACATTGTTTTTATGTGATTATCGATAGAACATTGATCAAGTTGTATCTTGATATCAGAAGCTGGTAAAGAATGTAACATTTAAGATACATTGTTACATTGATGTCCTGATACGTATATTTCCTTTATCTATCTGCTTTCCAGTGAATTAGGATGCTTTTACGATATATATTTATGACAGGCATGTTACAGATTCCTGAAAAAGGAATGGATTGTATTCTTCCGTAATTGCCTGCAATAAGGGTCGTTAACTAACTCGGATCATTCTGGTATAATATTTGCACTATCTTTTGGTATTCTATTGTTCAAATAGCATTGTAGAGGAGGTCCCTTGACCACCAACGAACTCACATTCAGAAGGAAAGAGAGAAAGTACATCATACTGGAACATAGTTTTGATGAGATCGTGCAGCGTATTGAAGAACACATGCCCATTTATCATTTCGAGGGAAATCCCGGATTGGTTCAGATCGAAACCACTTACTTCGATACAGATGATTTTCTTTTATTCAAAGAATACCAGTCCAGACGCAAATTCCGTTTCAAGATCCGTATGCGTCGGTATTTTTATGATAATCTATGTGAACCGAAATATCTTGTCGAATTCAAGGTCTCGCATAATTCAATCACCTCCAAGAAGAGATTCATTCTACCTGCCCAATTTTACGAAGATTTTCTGGCAAACAAAGACCTGAAATCGGTGATCAAGGATGCAAATCAAGGACTGATTGGCGCACAAAAGACATATAAGATCATACGTGAATTGTTCAAGATCAATCACTTGAAACCCGTTCTCCGCACAACGTATAACCGTATTGCATTCCAGAAAAAGTCAAACCGGATACGTATAACGGTAGATCAAGGAATAACCCATGAAAGATTACTTGGAAAACCCAAAACCGAAACGCTCGATGCAATCGTGCTGGAATCCAAGATCATGGGGAAAAGTCCAAAATGGCATAAGAAGATGGTGAACCAGTTGTCGCTTCTTTATCAGCAAAGGTTCTCAAAATATGCAACCGGTATCAATTCCATCTACTTCCCCGAACGAGGGAAATATAACTTCTCAACGGATGAGGAAGGTGACTGTCCGCAAATACCGGATCGCATCATCGATTCATTCAAGATGCTGAAGACGATCCTCAAACTGGACGATAACGCTCTATTCGAGGAGTGATATGGGAGAATTATTTCAAGTTATACGGGACAGTTCTTCAGGTGGAGTGGCACAATCTCCCCTGGAAATTGTATTCAACCTGACACTGGCAATGGTATTGGGTTTGATTTATGCCTATGTGTATAAACTTACTTATATCCGGGAGAAAAAGGACAAGACTCTCAAGAACGAGATGATCAGCGTAAGTTATGCCCTTGTCCTGCTTTCCGTAGGTGGTGCCTTCATATGGATCGTGGTTGCCGATAATCTCGTCAGGGCTTTTGGTCTTGCCGGAGCACTCAGTCTCATTCGCTTCAGAACGGTTGTTAAAGATCCATCCAATACGATCAAGGTCTTCTATGCAATCATCATCGGGATGTCCTGCGGACTAAGCCAGTACTACGCTGCCATCATCGGAACCATCTTCATGTGTTTTGTGCTCACGGTTGTTTATTTCGTGGTCGTTCGAAACAAGAGAAAGAAAAAAAGCAAAAAAGATTCTGATAATGGTGAATTGGATACTGATGACGAAGCATAAGTTTATTGTCCTCATTATACTCTCAATCGCTTTGAGCGGCCTTTCTGCCCAGAGCAATGACCTCAAGTCACTGGTCAATTCGTTATTACTGACAAATTCCGATTATCAGCAACTGCTTAGTAAATACAATCAGGAAAAGTCAGTCAATACAATCAACAAGTCCCTCTCTTGGTTTGATATGAGCTTTGTCTATAAGCAGTATGACAACGATTTCACACGGGATGACAGGAACAGCACACTGGAACACTCCCGTGTCGATGAGAAGGATAAACGCTGGGGGGTTGAACTCAGCAAGCAATTGTTCTCGAAGGATTTCGATAATGAGCAGGATGCCATCGGTTCTCGTTTTGACCTGCTGCGATATGGTCAGGATTTGAAACTGATGAAAACAAGAGCATCTTCAGATATCCTGGATGACCTGATCTACTGGTATGAGACGGAACAGAGAATCACCCAGTTGAAACAGGAATTATCCGTGCTGGAAAACCAGAATCAAGTCTTGGAAGACATGAACCAACAGAATCAAATTGATTCAGATATCCTGATTTCGAATATAGAAGACTTGGATGAAAAGGAAAGTGAATTATCCGAATCACTCAAGATCACTTCACTATTTGCAAGCAAGTATGGGAATATTCTTCCCTCCTTTACCGATAAGATACAATCCTATATCAATTCCCATCCCCAGGCAGACACACTTCAATTCAAAGCAAATGTGATTCAGGAGATCAAGGGATTGAAAAAGGATGTCAATTCCATTAATAATCACATCGATATGCATTATTACTCCTTTTTCATGCCGGAACTGAATTTAAAGCTTTCCTATAATTGGCGTGAAAACAGACAGCATTGGAATATCAATGATAACAGCGTACTGAAAAAGCTGATCAGGAACCAGGATGAGGAATATCCAGAAGGTGATATCGAGTTCGTACTTCCCTTCAATTTTGTTTCGAATGCCTATGGAAAATATTCCCTTTTGAGAGCATATGATTTGGAACTCGATTATAGAAGCAGGGATATGCTCTATGCATGGGAACGGTTTGCACTCGATCATACCACTCAATATCAAATCGCTGAAAAGCAATTCGAACGAAGATGCAGATTAAATGAGCTCTATCAGCATCAGCTGTCACTTCAGCAGAAAAGATTCAAGGAAGAACCTGCCCTATTAGGGGCAAACCCAAGTCTGCAATTACAAAAGACTACGCTGAAGGCTGACAAGGCTCAGTTGAATATGAGAATTGCTGAAATGAAACTCTATAAGGAAATATTCCTCATGACTAACATGGAAGAGGATGTCCGATGAAAAAAAGAAAGATCCTTACCGTATTGATCCTTTGTGTTGTGGTTTTAGCAGTGATCACTGCCCTTTCATACGTGATAGAAGCACATTCACAAAAACTACCGGCTGTCGTTTCTTCTGAAAAAGTGATTGTCAGCTCTGAAGTGGATGGTTTAATGAAATCATATGCAGTCGCTTCCATGCAGAAAGTGAATCAGAATGACTTGATTGCTGAAATATCCAATACAAAGATTCCTTACAAACTGGAGACTCTCAAGAAAGAAAAGCAGAAATACGAAGAATTGATCAATTCGGCACACTCAGGTGATTTTCTGAAAAATGAAGTGTATGATATTGATAAGAGTATACAGTCGAATCAATCCGATTTGGACAAAGCTCAAACCGATTACGGCAAGACATGTGATAAACTGCAAGTGATGAGAGACAGGTTCAATAATAGTCTGAAGCAATTCCAGGCGGAGAAGAATCTCTATAACCAGGGGATCATCAATACTTCTGAGTTTGATAAGGCTTCCAGGGAATATTGGGATGTGAACAAGGAATATACAGAGCTCAAGAGTGATTCGATCTCAGCACAACAAATGATCAAGACAAGCTTGAATATACGTAACCTGCTCCAGGCAAGAAAGAATATCATGACGAATAATGTCGATATTCTCGCTTCAAAATATATATTGGATTTGAACGACGTCGAAGCGGATATTAATGACCTGCAGCAGGAAGTGAATAACTTCCGGATCCACTCCCCCATTTCCGGTGTCGTAACCGATATCAATTACCTTCCCGGTGAGAAGATCGACAGGGGTGATGATATTGCCGAGATTGCGGATTTGAGCAAGATTTGGATCACTGCATACGGCTCTTCTTCAAGCAGCCATCAAATTCATCCCGGACAGAGAGTGCGGGTAATGTGCTCAAGGAATAAGAATATCATGGGGACAGTCAGTACTGTATCTCCAGTCATGGAGAAGGTCAAATCACTTAGTTCTTCCTTCGAGACAGTGAATACCTACACAAAGATCGAGGTGAAAATCAATAACATGGAAGAGGCATTGCAGTATATAACACCCGGTGAAAGACTCTTTATTCGAATTTATTTCTAATCTTCTTGCAAAAAAGCCTGGATATTGATTTTAAAATCAGTATCCAGGCTTTTTTTAATCAAGATTATTCACTATCTAATGTAACCTTGAAGCCTGCACCGGATTCAGGACCCTCATGCGTGACTTTAAAAGTCTTCTTCAAGGAGAATTTCTTGTTTTCACTTTCATTCGTGCTTGCCATGGGTGTATAATAACCCTTCAGGCTTACATCAATCCTGGCGGTTTCATCTTCAGTATCCGGAGTAATCTTCAAGATTTGCACATCATTGACGACAATATTCCCAACAGGTTCAATAATGGAAAACCATTCAGCAGTGATATTCTGTTCGGCATAAGTTTGAATTGCTTCTTTTGCTCTCTGGAATTTCTCACTTTTCAGGTTATTCTTTGCACAACCTACAAAGAGAATCACGAATAATGATAGGATTATACAGAGTCTTTTCACTATAGCTCCTTCTCGTGAATAATGAATAATCATGATCATTGCTAACTTTGTCATTTTATTAGTTTAAAATTTAATTGTATAGTATTTTATCATAATTTTCCATCTTTCATCCTGTCCGGGTATATACTTCGATTCACAAAACAAAAACGGCAGGTTTTCACCTGCCGAGGTTGTTATCTCTATCTAACCCTACGAGCTTATTGCAGATTCCTTACAAGACGAATACCAACACCTTGCATGGTTGTATCAGATGCACCATTATATCTTCTATAAAACACATTGCACCAATCTGAGAACCATCCCCAGCAGCCGCCATGGAATTCATGAATAACACCTGTCTCCGGACCATGGGGATTGGTCTGTGGTGTAGTGGGGTAATCACCATAAAGATCCCATACCCATTCATAGACATTTCCACTCATATCGTAGATACCAAGTTCATTGGGTGTCTTTAGACCTATATCGTGGCAACCAAAATCGGAATCGCCGCCTACATAGTAACCCCACCAGGCTACGTCATCTGCATTATCACTTCCACTGAAAGGATAATCGTGTGAAAGGTTTCCACCTCGTGCAGCGAATATCCATTCCATGGCTGTGGGTAATCGATAACCATTGGCAATCCAGTTGCATTCTATATTCGACTGATTATTATCATTGGTATTCCATCCTGAAGGCCAATTATCGGGGTTTGTTCCACATCCATAGTAGGTATAGCATGGATTCAAGCCTTCCTGCATACTTCTTCGATTGCAGAACTCGATTGCATTAAACCAGGATACGAAATACACCGGCTTATTGGCTCCGACGCCATATGAATTTGCCGGATTAACCCCCATCACAGCCTGATAACTGCTTTGCGTCATTTCATATTTATCCATGATGAAACTGGATATTGTCATGTCAGCATATCCATTATTGAATGTTCCTCCATCCACTTCAACAAAGTGTGGTGGAAGCAACGCAGAATCGTAAGTGACATAATAAAACCTTTTACTACTTGTAGGGGTAAACTGGTACGAAAGGCTGGATGAAGGGAGAGCAACAATGAGCAGCCACGAAGGAGAACTACAGTTTTCAGCAGAATTGCACTGGTATATATTGTATCCCGTAGCCCCAGTCATGGCATTCCAACTCAGTCGGATCTGCCCACTGGGGAGAGTAGTAATTTGAACTGTGAGGGTTTGTTTTACCGGATCATCCGACTGTGAACCTGGCGAAACCTTGGAGATTGCGCTATTATCAATCGAATAAAGCAAGACGATCAAGGATAAGATGATAAGAACAAGAGTATGTTTCAACATATTACCTCCTAAAATAGATTGGAATATATAAGGTTGCGATCTTTTTTCTTTTTCATCCCCTTGACCGATCGCATCCGCCGTATCTTTAATATACGAAATTACTGTATGACCCGCACGGGACGAAATCCGACACATGGAAAAGTATCTGCTGCACCCATGTATTTACGATACGTGTTTTCGCACCAGTAATCGTAATAGATCCAACAGCCGCCATGAGCTTCATGTATGATACCGTTATCCGGTCCATGGTAATTGGTCTGGTTTGTAGTTGGAAAATCACCGTAGCGATCCCATGTATATTCCCAACAATTACCACTCATGTCATAAATACCAAGTTCATTCGGTGCCTTGGTTCCGACTATATGGCATCCGAAATCCGAGTTACCGCCTGTTGAATAACCCCACCAGGCAACTGCATTGATGTCATTACTCCCGCTGTAAGTATAATGAAGGGATTGATTCCCTCCTTTGGCGGCAAATATCCATTCCATGCCAGTTGGTAAGCGATATCCGCTTGCTGACCAGTTACACTCAATATAAGCCTGGTTGTTATCATTTGTATCCCAGCCATGAGGCCAGGTCGCCGGATTAGTACCATAGCCGTAATACGTGTAGCATGGGGTCAGGCTTTCCTGCATGCTTCTCTTATTACAGTAAGCGATGGCATCGAACCATGAGATATAATACACTGGCCTGTCATCGCTGACATTATAAGAATGAGCAGGATTGGTTCCCATGACACTCTGATATTCACCCTGTGTTAATTCATATTTATCGATATAAAAACTCGATACAGTCATTTGCGCAGTTCCGAGCGTGAATGAACCGCCCTGGACTAAGATGAAATTCGCAGGAATATTAACCCCATTATCATAGGTCACATAAAAGAATCCTTCAGCATTGGATGCGGGGACATCATAGTATAACGTACTGGAAGTCAGAGTGGTGAGAAGTGTCCATCCCGTTTGTTGAGTGGTTCTATATGTAGCTGAATAATAAACTTTATAAGATGCAGCACCTGTCACCGCGTTCCAACTTAGATGAATCTGACCTGTTGGTGTCTTTGCAGCATTGAGATTGACAATGGTTCTTGAATTTTCAACAGATGAAGAAGAAATTACGGTGCTAAAATCAATATCAGAAGCAAAAAGAGAAACAACCATGAGGAAAAGAACAACAGAGATAATGACTTTCATTGATATTCTCCTTGGGATACGAAGAACAGTCTCAAGGATTATGTCAGGAATATATACATAAAATGGTAAATTTGTCAAGTCAAAAAAATAATTCCTCGGTTTATCCCTAAAAAGCAAGTATAAGAAATCAATAAATAGATATGAAAAATAAAAAAGGCAGGATCACTCCTGCCTTATAAAATCAGTATTGCTTAGCCTTCAAGCTTGTTCAGGTACAGGGCAATACGGGATTTGCGACGAGATGCCGTTCTTGCATGAATGACACCCTTCTTAGCTGCTTTATCCAATTCAGAATATACGTCAGCGATCAGAACTTTCTTCTCTTCGACAGGCATATCTGAATGCATTTTCTTGCTCAGGGTACGAATGGTTCTCTTTACATAGTTATTACGTGCTTCGCGTTTTGCATTCTGTTTCAGTCTCTTACGTGGGGACTTATGTTGTGGCATTCATCTCTCCTTTTATGATTATTGTAATATTATGCGTAAAAGAAAGTTAGGCTGATTTTATGTCAAACTCTTTTTTGGTTTTATCTCGAATAATCTCTTCATGACTGGATGGAATCCAATAATAAAGCCAGTCTTCCTGCCTGAACAGGGGCAGTGATCTCTGATACATCTTCTTCATTTCTCAGGTCATCACCTTCCTGCCATTGCTTGTAATAATACTGAAGCGCATATTCAATCGCTTTGGAGTCTTCATAATCGCAAACAGCTCCCGCCTTGAACCTCGTGACCAGTTTCGCTGCCTCTCCCAGTTTAGGTCCAATGCAGAGGATTGGACTCCTGGAACCAATATACTCAAACAGCTTGGTCGTGAGCATGCCTTCGTTGCCTTCGTATTCATTGATAATGAGAAGAAGCATCTCCCTATGAATGAGCGTGTGCGGAGTATCTTAGTCGGGATGAAAAAGTGTGCCGACACTCCTTATGTTTTTTACAACAAGGAAGGAAAGCCGTATCATTTTCGGAAGACCTTTGGGCGGGTCTTAAAGAGGGCAGGGATAACTAATTTTCACTTTCACGATCTAAGACACTCGTTCGCCTCTTAT
>DAONDQ010000070.1:0-15964 GCA_035402645.1 Candidatus Cloacimonadota bacterium
AACGCAACGAAGCCATCGACTTAATTAAAGCGTCCATCAAGAAAACCTACGGTAGAAAGGGAGAGGAAGTCGTGAAGATGAACCTCGATGCAGTGGATAAGGTGAACGACCTTCTCCAGGAAATTCCAGTCCCTGCTGCATTACCGAATATCGCAACCCCAATGAAGAAACTCATCCCGGATAATGCGGATGAATTCACACGCAACGTGATTGCCCCCATCATGACCGAGCATGGCGACAGCATCCCTGTCTCTCAAATGCCGATCGATGGATTTGTCCCATCGGGAACAGCAAAGCTGGAAAAGCGTGGCGTGGCTCCATTTGTACCACAGTGGATTCCTGCGAATTGTATCCAGTGTAATCAGTGCTCCATGGTTTGCCCGCATGCTGCAGTACGCCCGAAACTCATCGATCCGAAGAACCTCGAGAAGGCTCCTTCCACATTCAAGACCTTGAATGCGACCGGTGCTCCCGACTATCAGTACAAGATTCAGGTTTATATCGATGATTGCCAGGGCTGTAAGGTTTGTGTGAATGAATGCCCGAAGGCAGCACTTGTGATGTCACCTATTCAAACCGAAAGGGAACGCGGAGAACAGGCAAATTATGAATTCTTCGAGACTCTTCCCACTGATGTCCTTGCAACATTCAAGGAAAAGAGCGTGAAGGGAAGCCAGTTCAAGCAGCCTCTGATGGAATTCTCCGGTGCCTGCGCAGGCTGTGGTGAAACACCATATGTGAAGCTCATCACCCAGTTGTTTGGTGACAGGATGCTCATTGCGAACGCTACAGGCTGTTCCTCCATTTGGGGCGGAACATTCCCAACCATGCCGTACTGCAAGAACAAGGACGGACATGGTCCAGCCTGGGGTAACTCATTATTTGAAGACAATGCAGAATACGGCTATGGCATGCGTCTTGCCATCAATGCCAACCGCAAGCAACTGAGATTCAACCTTGAACAGGTCATGGGACTGGCAATCGATGCAGAAATCAAGAATGCCTTCCAATATGCACTGGATCATTGGACTGAAACCGATGATGCTGCGAAAGCAAATATTGCCAAGATACAGAAGGAACTTCCTGCTTATCTTGCCAAAGCTCCTGCTGATGCAAAGCCATTCCTCACTAAGATCAATGAGCTTAGCTCCTACTTCATCGAAAGAAGCGTCTGGGGATTCGGCGGAGACGGCTGGGCTTATGATATAGGTTACGGCGGACTGGACCACGTATTGGCACAGAACCGCAATATCAATATCCTCGTCTTAGACACTGAAGTCTATTCCAATACAGGCGGTCAGGCATCCAAGTCAACGCCTCTGGGTTCTGTTGCCAAGTTCGCAGAATCAGGCAAGAACACTGTGAAGAAAGACCTGGGCATGATGATGATGAGCTACGGCTACATCTACGTTGCCAGCATTTCCCTCGGTGCCAACAAGAACCAGGCATTGCAGGCAATTGCCGAAGCCGAAGCATATCCAGGACCTTCCATTGTGATTGCCTACGCACCATGTATCAATCATGGCATCGATATGCAGAACTCAGTAAAGGAAGAGAAGCGTGCCGTGGAATCAGGTTACTGGTTGCTCTATCGCTACAATCCGCTTCTGCACGAGGAAGGCAAGAATCCGTTCATCCTCGATTCCAAGGAACCTACTGCTTCCGCCATCGAATTCATCGAAAGCGAAGGACGCTATTCTTCACTGAACCGCACCTTCCCCGATAAGGTCGTTGATTTCCGTGCCAAGATGCAGCAGTACCTGAAGGAAAGATATTCATTCTATAAGAAATTTGCGGAATAGCTTTTAGCTTGTAGCTGATAGCTTATAGGACATATAATAAAGGCGACTCATTCGAGTCGCCTTTTTTTTCGATTAGTAAAATCAGTTATTATTACCATCATCTTTCAGCATGGTGTAACCATAGATCGCTGCCGTTCCAATCAGCCCCCCGGTTAAAGCCGAGATTCGATTCTGACTTCTGGTTTCAGAGTAGAATCCAGCCCTATAGCCATTCGGATCAATACCACATGGCATAGCCTTTGGATTGTTACCGGGTACAGCTAAAGCTAATAAGGAAGTTCCTAAGAAACCCAGAATCAAACCAATGTTCATGCCATGATTACTAGATAATTCTTCTTTGGTTGTATGAAGTGTACCCAGCAACAATCTACAACCTAATCCACCAATGAACCATACCTGACTGTTATTGATACGTACAGCATCCTGTTTCCCTACTGTATACGATTCTTGGTAACGAAACATAATTTCAGAGGAATGACTTGTTGTCGTATCCGGCGCAGTGATATTGATATTGTTATCAGCAAGGAAAGTAGCCACATCTCCGGCAAATAACAAGCATGAAATGAAAAGTAAGAATAATGTGAGTAGTATTTTCACAAGGCCTCCTGATTCCTGATAATCAAATATTGGTGGTAGTCTGCATGAGTGTCAATCATTACTTTTTTAGTAATATTCTTTCGAATCAATCGTATTTAATGAAAATCAAATGGAAAACTGTCATCAAAATTACAAGACAGTCTCATTAATCATACCCGCTACAATCCCGCTAGGAGTAGCAGGAAGGTTGCGCGATTGCAGTTGGTAAGAGGTTGGTATGTTGCTGCTATCTTTCGTGTTGGTTTTTTGTGAATTTGTATCACCCACTTCAGCGGGTACGTGTGGCTATTAACCTTAATAGCCCTTAGCTTATAGCTTACAGGACATACAACAAAGGCGACTCATTCGAGTCGCCTTTTACATTATTTAAAAGATATTTCAGATTAGTTTGTTAGCTAAACAGAGAAATCGGGTGTGCTTCAAAGTACCAAGTCACAGCCAATATTTGAGCGATAGATCCAAACATTCCTCCAACAAATCCATGCGTTTTGTTCATCTGACTTGAATAAGAATGATATCCTTTTTGATAAGCTTGTTTATTCGCATTCGCAGGTACGGTCTTTGCATCATGACCTGGTGCAGCAATAGCACATATAAAAGCAGCCGGAAAACTAATCAGCAAACCACTTGCCATACCAATAATGAACATGCTCTTTCCCTTTTCTTCCCGCATCCCATCACTTTGCCCCAATGCAAATGAAGCCTTTTCATCCAATGTTTGTGTTGCATTCTGTACATCCATAGAATCAATGGAAATCGGAGTAATATTGTTCATCGCCAAAAAGGATTCAACATTTCCTGCTATCAGTAAGGAAGCAGAAAAAAGCATGAAAAATATAATCAAAACAGGTAGTCTTATCATCGTTCACTCCCACAAAATTCATATGTAAACTAAATGATAAATGATAACCATAAGTCAATGATTATTATCCCTCATATTCTATGAATTATCATTTTTCGTCCGCATTTCACACGATAGCATACGTATGGAAATCCAAGCTGATACCAATGCATTTCCAGTCTCGTTCCAATCCAAAGAGATTGGAAAGGGATTGGTATGGGATTGCTATCCCATTGGATAGGGATTGGAATCTTTAAGGCTGCGGAATGGCTGTGGTAGAGCAGGACGCATGTCATCCCCGATCAAGTCGGGGATGACATGCGTCCTGCTCTACACAAAGCGTCTGTATGTTCGACATGCTCTAAAAGAGCACATAGCACTGTCTGAAAGACAGCGTTCCATCAATCTTTATATTTATATATATACTCGTAGCTAATGGTTTCAAATCCAAGCTTCTCATAGAGGGATAACCCCATGGGAGTTGCCTGGAGTCCACCAACATGGTAGCCTTCATCCCGTGCCTTTTTCATGGCATGGAGTGTGATGGCTCTGCCGATGCCCTTACTGCGATATTCAGGTAAGGTGGCAATGAAATAGAAGACGGCAATATCCTCATTCTTGAAGGTCGTGCAGGAAGCCACTGGGATTCCATCCCAATAACCGAGAAAGAACTCCTGGGTTTGAATGTCTTCGTAATCGTATTTTCGATTGTAATCCCAGTATTCCGTGACAGCCTGTCCTTCCAGTTCCACGCACTGCTCGGAGATCATGATCCAATCTTCGAATTCCTCCATGGTTTCAACAGTCTTGATGCGAATATTCGATAATTGAATATCAGTCGGTAATTTCTCGAGTGAAACAACCATCACGGGCAGATCGGCAATATGTTCAAAACCACTCTCTTCAAGCAGGTCACTGATGTTGGGATTCCGATGCTTCCCCACCCACCAATAATACGGCATCTGCCTCTTGGCAAAAAAACGGATGGCATATTCCACGCTTTCGACAACATCCCGGCAGGGAGTATGCCCCTGGAAGATTCCGTTCATATCGGGAGAATGAATTCCGGTATTCATCAGGATGAGTCCATCGTGTTCCACAAGTTCGAGACTTGGGTGTTCCTTTTCAGATAATACGCTTTCAAGAAGGCTTTTATCCATGGCGTGAATGAGTTCTTCCTTGGGTGAATGAATGTTCAGCATAATGTCTCCTGTCATGAGATATGATAATTGGATTCATTAATTTGTGCAGATATTTCTTGCCAATGAAAATCCCTAATCCTTTCTGTTATTGTAATTATTCATGGGAGGAACACAAGGTGGGAACAAGCACAACTTCTTTCTTCTGTTCAGATTGCGGAGCTGAATATACCAAATGGATGGGACGCTGCCCGAATTGCGGTAGCTGGAATACCCTGAAGGAATCGGCAAAGATCACCAAACAGAAAGGTGGAAAGAACTCTTCCGTATCACTCGGTGATATTGAGAAACCTGAAGCCCTGACCAGTATTTCTGAAGAAAAGGAAGACCGCATCCTGACAGGTATCAAGGAATTCGATGGTGTGCTGGGCGGTGGCATCGTTCCCGGGATGGTGACTCTTATCGGCGGTGAACCGGGTATCGGTAAATCAACACTGATGCTGCAAATCTCGGAATGGCTGGGACAGCAGAAGCACAAGATACTGTATGTGTCGGGTGAGGAAAGCAAGCACCAGATACGCCTCAGGAGCCAGAGATTGGGCATTCAATCCGAGAATGTGTACCTTCTCTGTGCCACGGAAGTGGAAGGCGTCATCCAGGAAGTATCCGAATTCACACCGGATATGATTGTCATCGATTCTGTCCAATCCGTTTCATTATCAAATCTTGAAAGCTCTCCCGGAAGCATTTCCCAACTGAGGGAATGCACACAGATATTCACCAAGCTTGCCAAGCAGAGTGGAATACCCGTCTTCCTGATTGGACACGTCACCAAGGAAGGATTCGTGGCAGGACCGAAGATCATCGAGCATATGGTCGATACTGTCCTCTATTTCGAGGGAGAAAGCCAGAATCAGTACAAGATATTGCGTGCAACGAAGAACCGATTTGGTTCCACCAATGAGATAGGTGTCTTTGAAATGACCAATATCGGTTTACATGAAGTATCCAATCCCACAGCATTATTCCTCAGTGAAGAAGAGAACAGGCTTGGCATCGCCGTTGGCTGTGTTTTGGAAGGTTCGCGTGCATTCCTTACGGAAGTGCAGGCACTTGTCTCCCCTGCCAGTTATGGAACGTCGCAGAGAGTAGCCATCGGCTTTGACCAGAAGAAGCTTTCCATGCTCCTCGCAGTGATGGAGAAGCATCTCATGCTGAACCTGAGAGCCAGCGACGTGTTCCTCAACCTTGCGGGAGGTATCAAGGCAACGGATCAGTCCCTTGACCTTGCAGTCATGGGAGCTATCATTTCCAGTCTCAAGGATATTCCCATTCCTTTGAAAGCGGTCATTATCGGCGAGATAGGGCTCAGCGGAGAGATACGACCTGTTTCCCAGCTTGAGAAGCGTGTGAAGGAAGCAGAGAAAATGGGATATGAGTGGATCATCATACCTTCCAGGAGCAAGATCGAAAGTAAAAGTAAGAAGATACACCGTATATCACACGTGCATGAATTCTATGCAATGCTGAAACAGATGGGGAATATCAAGTAACATATAGACCACTCCATACTCAGGTCAACATCTGATATTCATATAGAGAATTACTGACTCATGATTACTTTCAAACAGGGTTTTTGTATCAATTGCCAATTCCGAAACAGCGTACTTCCAAATCAACTTTTCCTTGACATCTAACCTGTCAGAAATGAGCGTGCATGTTGCGTCGGGATGTAGCGCAGCTCGGCTAGCGCGTTCGGTTCGGGACCGAAAGGTCGCTGGTTCAAATCCAGTCATCCCGACCATTTTTTTGGCTGTAGACGAACTTTGCACTCGTGTGAAGTAATATTAAATCATGTATAATAAACCAATATGATGCAGGAGCAAAGTCCGAAAGTAAAGGGAGCCCAGAGAATTCATGACAGAACAGCAGAAGCCTGAGATCAAGCTTGAGGTAAGGAAGAATCTGAAGAAGCTTCTTCCCTACATCTGGAAGGATAAGTATCTCTTCCTGTGCGGTCTTGTTGCCATGCTGTTCACTTCCTGTATGAGACTTATCGATCCTCTCATTCTCGCCCATATCATCGATTATAGTGTTCCGCATCATGATGTGAAGGACATGTTCATCTATGCCGGATATTTCGTAGGTGTGATTGGTCTTTCGGGGCTTTTATCCTATATACAGATCATACTCCTTTCCCGTTTGGGAATCAAGATCATCACAGAATTCAAGGGACATATCTTTGATCATTTATTGAAACTTCCAATTTCCTACTTCGATAAGAATGCCGTGGGAGAGATCATCGCCAGGGTGGAAAGCGATAGTGAACGTGTTCGCATGCTGTTTACCGACCTGTCGGTTGCCATTCTCGGTAATATCATATTCTTCATCGGTATCTTCAGCGTGCTGTTATGGAAGCAATGGAAGATCACATCACAATTGATTCTACCCCTGATCGTTATGATTATTGCCTATTCATTCGTAATCAGATATCTGAATAAATTTTACAAGCGCTCCCGTGTATTGAATGCTGATATCACAGCCAAGCTAACTGAGTTCCTCCAGGGTATGCCCATTGTTCAGTTATTCAACCAGCAGAAACGCGTGATCGGTGACTTATTCGTTTCCAGCAACGAAAAGAAGAATGTGGATATCAAAGCTTCTTTTGTCGAATACGGCTTCCAGGGTATCTTTTTCTTTGTTTTCAATATTCTGTTTGTCATTATGATCATTATCCTCACTGCACCAAAGATCATTGCCCATGTAATGACCATCGGTACTCTCATCGTTTTCACCCAGTATATTGCCCGTGTGATTTGGCCCTTGATGAATATCTCCGAGAATATCACGAACATCCAGCGAGCCTTTGTCTCACTTCAAAGAATATTCTCCATCACGGAATTAAGTACAGAATATGAGACACTTCTTGGTGAAGAAGAACCTGTTTTTGACCATTCAATAGAATTCAGAAATGTCTGGTTTGCTTATGATGATGAAGAATGGGTATTGCAAGATGTCAGTTTTCTTATTCCAAAGGGAGGGAAGATCGCCTTGGTCGGTGCCTCCGGTAGCGGTAAGACAACCACGATCAGCCTGCTCTGCGGTTTTTACCGTATTCAAAAAGGAGAAATCCTGATCGATGGAAAGAACCTGTATCAGTTGGATATGAGGAAATGGCGACAAAAGCTTGGTCTGATATTGCAGGACATCTATCTTTTCCCGGGAAATATCCTTGAAAACGTGCGTATCTATAATGATGAGATCGACCAACTGAAAGTGGATCAATCCATCCGACTCGTCCAAGCCCAGGAATTCGTCAATAATCTTCCGAATGGCTTGTATTCAGAGCTTTCCGAACGCGGTCAGAACATCTCGCAGGGTGAGAAGCAGCTCATCAGCTTTGCACGTGCCATTTGCTTTGATCCGGAAGTTGTCATCATGGATGAAGCCACTGCCTCCATCGATCAGCTCACCGAATCCCGTATCCAGCAATCACTGCACCAGATGCTGACCGACAAGACAGCCGTCATTGTCGCGCATAGGCTTGCATCGATACTGGATTCAGACCAGATACTCATGTTCCATGAAGGACAGATCATACATCGGGGAACCCATAACGAATTGCTCAAAACAGCACGAGAATATCAGAAGCTTGTTGAATTGCAATTCCTCTCAGCGAAGGAGGAAGCCTGTGAATGAGCATATTCGCTGGATAAGCCGTCGCTGGTGGTCGAACCGCTATTACATCCTGCTCCTGCTTGTCATGACGCTTGTCAGCTCCGCTGTGGCGATTGGTTATCCATTCCTGTTCAAGAAGATCGTCGACCTGCTGCAGAACATACTCAAGAATCCTGCAAATTACCCTTCACCCATGAAGGAAGTATATCGCATATGCTGGCTCTTTGTTGGAGTGGGTATCGCCCAGATCATCTCATCCTTCTATCCTGCACTTCGAGCATACATGAATCAGTACTTCGAGCATAACTTGAGAATGGAGTTCTTTACTTATTGCACGAAAAAGGATTACAAGTTCTTTAATCACTTTAGAACTGGTGACCTTGTCACCCGTTTGACCAACGATTTAAGTGACTTCCCCAAGATCGGGTGGTTCCTATGTTCCGGTATTTTCAGAGCCTTGAGTTCCTTCTCCAGCATCTTTTTCAGCCTGATCATCATGTTCAACCTGCATTGGAAACTCACGCTTCTTTCCATAGCTCCCCTACCGCTCATGATGGTCATTTTCTATATGACTTCCACCAAGCTCTATCAGAATTTCCAGAAGAACCAGCAGGCAATCAGCGCCATTAACAGTCAGTTGGAAATGAGTTTCTCCGGTGTCCGCATCATCAAGTCATTCGTTTGTGAAGAAAAGTATAAGAGATTCTTCGGTCAGGCTTTGCAGAAGAGATTCAAGACCGAGATGTCGGTAATCCAGCTTAATGCTATATTGGGATTGATCTATCAGTACATAGGTTATATCGCCCAAATCTCTGTGATCATCTTCGGCGGCTATCTTGTGGTGAAAGGAGAAATCAGCGTCGGTACCTTTATCGTTTTCTACACCTATCTATCCATGATGATCTACCCGCTTCTCGATCTACCTCAGCTCTTCGTATCGGGGAAACAGGCTTTTGTTTGCATCGACAGACTGGAAGAGATCAAGGACTTCCCCACTTCCTTCAATGAACAGACAGGATTGCATAAGATTGATAATATCGAATCGATTGAATTCCGTGATGTAAGTTTCCAATATTCGGATAAAACCAATATGATACTGGATAAGATATCATTCCGTATTGAAAAGGGAGAGAAAGTCTTGCTTCTTGGTTCAATTGGGACAGGTAAATCAACCATACTCGGACTGCTAACCGGAATCCTGAAACCCGAATCGGGTGGAATTTTCGTGAACGATATTCCCATTAGTGATATCGACCTAACTACACTTCGGGCAAAGATTGGATACGTTCCCCAGGAACCTCTGCTGTTTACCGGCAGTATCAGGGATAATATACACTTCGGAAATGAATCACTTGAAGCAGATTGGTATGAGAAAATCCTTCAGGCATCGCAAATGCAGAATGAGATCGAGCAATTCAAGGATAAGGATGAAACACTCCTCGGGCAGAGAGGTGTGAGCGTTTCCGGTGGACAAAAACAGCGAATTGCAATTGCGAGGGCATTGTCGAGAAAACCAGAACTATTGATCTTCGATGATATTACAGCAAGTCTTGATGCTGATAACGAACAAAAACTCTGGATGGATATCCAGTGTATTTATCCGGAAGTCACCTGCCTCATGGTCTCTCATCGTTTATCCACTCTGAGATATGCTGACAGCATTATCTTTCTCGATTCAGATCATACACTAGTAAAATCCTCCCATGATGATTTGATGGCTACCCATCCTGCATACCAGACATTCATGCTCGAGCATGAACGGGTGTAGCAGAAGGTTACTGGTTACTGGTTACTGGTTTCAGGTAACTGGTATTAGCAATGGCAAATAATTCATGATTAAATTAAGCACATCTAATCGATATTAAAACAATCATTGACAGAATACCCCTTTCAGATTTCAAAAACACTCGTAAAATTAAGTATATAACTTCGAAAAGGAGTTCGAATATGAAAAGAATATCATTGCTGGTTCTAATCCTGTTCTTGTTCTCTTCCACCGTTCTACTTGCGGTACAGCAAACGAAAAAGAAAACAACCACAAAGAAGACCACAACAACCGTTAAAAAAACAACACCAACCAGACAGGTAGTTGGCGTTATAGGCACAAAGAAGATCTATCTCGACGAATACAAGACCATGTTGAATAACTACATCCAATATTGGCAGAACAAAGGCGAGAAGATCACTCCTGATTCTAAGAAAACCTACAACAACCGTCTTTGGGAAGAACTTGTAGCAAAAGAAGCCTACAACAAAGATATTAAATCCCGAAGACTTACGGTTACAAAGGCTGAATTGGATGCCAGAACCTTGTCCAATCCACCTGACCAGGTAAAGAACATTCCTCAACTTCAGAAAAATGGCAAATTCGATACCGATATGTATAATATGGCAATCCAGAAGGATTCAGTCTTCAAGAAAAATGTGCAAGCCGTCATCATGGACACATATCCCTATGAAAAATTGTTCAATACGATCAAAGCACAGGTCAAGATCAAACCGGATAGTGTAAAGAATGACTGGATGCTGAAGAATGACAAGGCAAGTGCGAAGATCATTACTTTTGATTGGCATACAATGAAAAATGTAACAGTCTCTGACTCTGAAATGATGGCATATTACCAGAAGAACATCGAAACATATAAACGTAATCCGGCTCGAATCCTGAACTATATCAAAGTTACGTTTGATCCATCCAGTGCTGATAGTCTGGCTGCAAAAGCCAAAGCAGATAGCATTTACAACCAACTGGTTGCCGGTGCGAATTTCGCTGATATGGCAAAGAAATTCTCGCAAGACCCGGGCAGCGGTGCGAACGGTGGTGATTTAGGTTATTTCGGTCATGGCAGAATGGTTGCAGAATTTGATAAAGCTGCCTTTGAAACAGAAGTTGGTAAATTCAGCAAACCCTTTACCACCCGTTTTGGATGGCACATCGTCATGACAACTGACAAGAGAAAAGATGCTCAAGGACAGGATGAAGTCAAGGCAAGCCATATCCTCATTAAGTTTGAAGCCAGCCCCCAGACCAAGCAGGATAGAAAGAACGAAGCATCCCAGATCTTCGAACAGGCTAAAGCAGTTGGCTTGAAAAAGGCAATCGAGAAAACACATTATATCATGCTGACTTCGGAAGAGTTTTATGCGGATGCCAAGTACATCAATGGCATCGGAAATGATGAAGCGCTTGTCAAAGATGCCTTCTCGAAGGGCAAGGGCGCTTTGTTGGAAATGACTACAAATCCAAATGGTGAAATGATCATCGCAGAAGTTGCAGATACCCTGGGTGTTCATTACCTTACATTTGACTCTCAGAAAGGCAATATCCAGAATACGATTGAAAAAGACAAGAGCATTGCCAAAGCCAAAGTAATGGCAGAGAATTTCTTTAAGACATACGGTCCTGACAAATACCTTGAACAAGCCCAAAAGGACTCGCTCATGATCATCGATGCAAATGATATCACTGCCAATGCAGGTATTCAACGTATCGGGAATGTCCCGGCTCTTTCTGAAGCGATATTCAAGGCTAATGTTAATACCTACACTCCTCTCATCAGCAATGATAGAGGTGATTGGATTGCCTATGTCACGAAGAGAGATAAACCCGATTTGAAGGATTGGGAAAAACAAAAAACGTCCCTTCTCAAACAGGCAAGGGATAGCGCTGAACAGATGCGCCTGTCACAATGGTATATGGGAATCAAAAAGAACATTACTGTTGTTGATAACAGAAAGAAATTCTTCGATTTATAAACCATTCAGATAATAGCAAAGAGACATCCGCTTGGATGTCTCTTTGCTTTTTATGTCATATAATAACCATAGAATGTCATGGCTGCTCCCATAAGTATTCCAATCCCTTTCCAATGGGATTCCAATCCCATACCAATCTCTTTCCAATCTCAAGGGATTGGAATGGGACACGAAATGGATTGGTAAGGCATGGGATATAGATGGAAATGTTCTTGAGGCAACTTGGGTCATTCCATGTATAAGATATGGAGTTCAAACATCCTTCGTGAGTAATGATCTAACGAGATTGGAGGATGTGCGGACTTCATATCATGTTGGCGGGTAGAGCAGGACTCATGTCTACCCCGACCTGATCGTGGATCCAGCTAAAGAATATTTTGAAGTCCGCATCGCCCATTCATCATCAAATTAATAATAATCACGAAGGCGATTTGAACTCCAAAATACCCAAGTCCAACAGTATATAAGTATTTTACAGATTTTCGATTAGTTTTAATGGTTTGGACGCCGTTGCCGGAATCACACCGTCCAAGGAAATGATACCCAATACCGGTTTCCCGATAGGCTGACCATTTTCTTCCTTGAAAAATTCAACAGGAATATATGCAGATATTTTCACTTCCGCATCCTCATCTTTCCCTTCCTCGGAAAAGACTTCGGGTAATGAAGACAACCAGCATATACCGATCGCTGCAATGCCTTCGGGGTCTGTTACGCTTTTGCGCTTCGAGCCTATGACAAGTCGCTTTTCAAGCGGAACATTGGGAGAATTGATGCTGGAAGTTGCAGTACCGATACGTTTCCCATTATGATACACACCGCGTCCGACAACGATACCTTCGGAGATGACGACAGCCATCTGTTTATCTGTACCGTGTGCGATGACGTTTTCAAGAGCTTGCTTTCCAACAAAATTCGCTTTATTCAAATCAATGGCAGCATCGAATAAAGGAGCACCGACAGGATTGTGCTTCCCGTCATATTCCTGACCCATGAGCGGCAATCCGAAATCACCTGCGGAAATCCGATTTTCATCCCTTCCGCCTAATCCGACAAGGAGACCACCCAATTCAAGTGCTTTGGAGACGATTTTCTTGAAGTGTGATTCAACGAGAGCAACTGGTACATAGAGTTCCCAACCCCAGCGGTTGGTATAACCTGTACGACTGATGTAGAAGTTCTTGCCTTCCACAGAAAATTCATTAAAGGTGAAGAAGTTCATGTTCTTTTCGGGGTTGTTGGGGTTTTTCAAAACTTCAGCACCATAAATGGACTTCACCAGTTTATATGAGAGAGGTCCCTGAATATCGATTTTGACATAATCTGCCGAAATATCCCGAACCTGTACATCATCACCGGGTTTCATGAAAGAAAGGATAAAGTCTGCATCAGAAAGAAATTCCTTTGGTTCACCGTGATCGTCAAACCCGTGCCCTGTTAGGTCATGACCTGCATTGATCACGAGTATGAACAGCTCTTCGTTGCCGCGCATGATGATCAAGTCATCCCTGACAGTACCATTTTCATTCAGGAGCAATGTATATTTACATTGGTTATCCTTCATTGCAGCCACATCTGCCGGAAGCACACGATCGAGCAGAGCCATGGCATCCTTTCCCCTGAATTCGATCTGCGCCATGTGATCGATGTTGTAAATGGCTACGTTATTGATGGCTACCGATTCTTCCAAAACGGAAGTCAAATAATTGACTGCCATGTCGTATTGACCGAAGTTGCTCCTTTTGGCTGGTTCAACGGGTCTTCCAAGTTTTTGTGATAAGAGAGGCTGGTACCAATTTTCTTCCAAGTCATAGAGTACAGTCTTGCGAGGTGATGTGGGGACATCAAATCCAATTTTACCCATGATAACTCCTTGAGTTCATTTATTTGTATATTATTGTTATCTTGATTAGATTCTATATTTTTACAAGAAATCTGGATGTCAATTTATTGTTGGGTCGGCAGTGCTTCTTTGAAGTGTTGGGCTGCTATTGTAAAGCGGTTCAACATATCGAGAGTCATCATATAAATCGTATCCGTATCACCATTCTTCATGAGGTAAACAGAATTATCCTTCCCGACTGCAAAAGACAGATTCGTGGTCTGACCCTTTTTATCTTTGATCGTAACCTGTACCGCCGGTTTCTTGAAATAAGATTCAACATCCTTCCAATGGTGATCGAGGAACTGGTATGTCTGCAGCGTGGTTAAAGCATTGAATATCTTCGTTGTTGCCAGGTTAGTAGGTTGGAGTTCGAAATATTCGCGAGCATCCTGATAATACCACTTTTGTCCCTTCGGGAATAGTTTATACGAATTGGAGATATATTTCACATCCACTTCAGCCAGATCGTTGAGATCGACTTTTGCTATGATATGAGAACGCCAAAGATAGATCGAGGGGACAACGAAATCGTAGATATTATCCTTCAACTGATATATGGCATTTTCACCCTTTCTCCGTGCATAGCAGAAACTGCTGTTCAAACTTCTTCCAAAATACACTTCATCCAAGAGCCGGTTTCTTTTATCATAAATTTTCAAAGTCACAGCCTTATCCGGTGTAAGCCTGTATTTATCAAGATTCTTCATATCCTGTGACATGGGTGAACGTGTTACTTTAACCTTGAGTACCTTGCTGAAGAATTGGTTGATCTGCTCGTCATTGATTTCCCAGCGCATTGGTTTGATTAGCTGCCAGCGATTGTCTTCCTTTATGACCACGATATGCCCTTCTGTGCCAAACATGTCGAGTCTTGCCACTTTCACTGAATCGATATCAAAATATCGAATCTGTTTTTCGGATCGATTCTGGAACCTGATATAGAGGAATATCAGCAGCAAGGCTGCTAAAACGATTAGCAGATGAATGGTTTTCTTAGACATAGCGTTCCTTGATCTCGCTTCTGCGTCTACGTTCCGCACGATTCCTGATAATACCATAGAATATGATCAATATGGATGGCAGAAGTATATTCAGCCATTTCGTGATTTTACGCACCATAGGCTCCATATTGGCAATTTCAGTTGGATCATCGATTCCCAGTCTCCTTGACAGCCAACTTGCTATGCTCAGATCACTGGGAGTGAAGTTTCTTGACCGTACATCGATCATGGAAGTATCATTGGCAAGATAGTCAATTGAATTCAAGATAAAATTCAGGTTATTGGGAATTTGTCCCCCTTCATTTTCCACTATGAAGTCATTATCTGCAACTACAATGATCTTACCAACTGAAGTATGGGAAATGTAACCCTGCGCTTTTGTGGTATCGACATTCGCAAAATTACTCGGGAAGGTACCTTCAAACTTGGCAGCAAGTACTTGCGGTTCTCCAGAAAGCAGACCGATGGACTGCTTGTCCATAAATCGCTGTATATTGATATCATAACCGGGACCAGTCACTTCCCCGGAATTATGGGAAGACATGAGAAGCGGCGTCATGGTGATACCCGGTTTTTTATATGCCTGGTTGATTGGTGATGCAAAGAAGAAAGCGATCGTATTCAAATTCCTGGAAATGATATCTTTCTTGTTCACATTATCGACAATGGGAATGAGTGGATAATTCATCGGAACTTCAATCGAGGTCATACCCTGGTGCGTCATGAGTTTCACGGTACCACAGTTCGCATCCGTGACTAACACAGGTCTGATATCGATTCCCCATTGATGAAGCATTCGATAGATATTGGAACGGATTGGCACGGTGATCTGGTATTCCACATTTACGAATATCCGATCCTGGAAAAACAGGATATTACCGCCATGCATCAGATATTGATCGAGATTGTATTGCTGGAGGACGGAAATGGAGTCCAAAACACCGGTAAAAACAAGCACATCCGCGCTGAATGGTTGCCTCAGATCAGTTCCCATGACATTGTAATTCTCATTTAAGGTTTTAATGACAGTTTTGTAGGTTTCCTGCGTTGAAAGACTATCCTGGAATACGGCTACCGTAGGCAGGTTGGTTTTCATGAGACGGCGGATCAGGCTGGTGACTGAATTTTCCAAACCTTCCTTTTCCTGTATAAGAGGAAGCGCTTCGAAATTTCCTTCATATTCAAAAGCCAGTCCCATATAGACTTCACGGATTTCCATCTTGTCATTTTCAAGAACTTGGATTCGAGCCGGATATATCCTGTCC
>DAONDQ010000071.1:0-9890 GCA_035402645.1 Candidatus Cloacimonadota bacterium
AGAAGCGGATTTTGTGACTTGCTGTGATATCATTGAAGACAGAGCCAGGGAAATGGCGGAAGAATATGGCGTAGCGACATATTATACAGACTATCATGATATGCTGGAAAAGGAACATTTGGATGCCGTGAGTATCTGTACTCCCAGTGGTTTGCATCCGGAGATAGGAATTGAAGTCGCCAAGCATAAAGTCAATGTTCTCACAGAAAAACCGATGGCAATCAATATCGCTTCCGCAGACGGGCTGATTAAAGCCTGTGATCATAACAAGGTTCATCTATTTGTGGTGAAGCAAAATCGTCTTAATACCACCATGCAGCTTCTACATAAAGCCATTGAAAAGAAACGTTTCGGCAATATATATATGGTACAGTCCAATGTCTTCTGGCAACGCCCGCAGAGTTATTATGACCAGGCAAAATGGAGAGGAACATGGGAATTTGATGGCGGTGCCTTCATGAATCAGGCAAGTCATTATGTAGATGCTTTATACTGGCTGATCGGGAATGTAGATTCTGTTATGGCTGAAACAGCAACCATGGCAAGATCGACGGAAGCCGAAGATACAGGTTCTGCCATTCTTAAATTCAGAAACGGAGCGATTGGTACCATCAATGTTACGATGCTGACATATCCCAAGAACTTCGAAGGCTCCATCACCATTCTTGGTGAGAAAGGTACTGTGAAAGTAGGGGGGATAGCACTCAATAAGTTCGATAAGTGGGAATTCGAAGAATATGATGATGATGATAGGGTCGTGAATGAATGCAATTATCAGCCGCCATCAGTTTATGGCTATGGGCACATACCTTATTATCATAATGTTATCGATGTACTGCTTGGAAGAGCAGAACCACATACCGATGGAAGAGATGGACGTAAGTCAGTAGAGATCATCCAGGCAATTTACCTGTCAGCAAAAACAGGTAAGAAAGTGTCCTTACCGTTGAATGCTTAGATAATGTAACGATCGTGTTTCTTTATGATGTAATATGAGAAAGTAAGTACTATTTTGTTATCGTAACAAAAAAGTCCCTGTCAATTTTCTCAATATTGTAATTGGAACAGGGTACATACTTCATAAGAAACTCTAATTGTTGCTGGGAATACAAGTATAAGGGACATTTGAACTTATATCTGATCTGACGTTGTAAGCCCAAAATACCGCCTGCGCAGGGGAAACTGAAAAACGCTTTACCGTCAGTAATTCGCATGACTTTCTGCATGATTTCAAGGGGATTTGCCATATAATCCATAAATCCCATAATAACGGAATAATCATAATGATTATTCTCATCTAAAGCATTAAAATCAGCCACTTCAAATTTGCAGATGTTTTGTACATTTGCTTCTTGAGCTTTCTCGGTGGCAAGATCGATCATATTCTGTGCAAAGTCTATACCGTAAACTTTGGATGCTCCATTTTTTGCTAATGCAATGGAATAATGGCCTGGTCCACAACCAATATCAAGTACTGATTTACCTTCGATAGGGTCACAACCCTCTATGGTCATTTCAAAGCGAATGCGCATGGTTTTTCGAAAATGCTTATTTATGAACTTTTTGAACAGAGAATTATCATTTCCATAAATTGAGTCAAATCCAACAGAATATTTGTTGAAGAAGCTTTCAGTCTTATTACTCATGGTTTAATCCTTTATCATTCATATACATAGTAAAAGTTCCACAGTTTTTTGTTTTGAGAATTGCGTTTAATTTGGGATAGGTCGTTTTTAAGTTCACATATGATTTAAAATACCGCATCCGAGTTAGGTTCATCCTGGGATGATCAGGGTCAATTTCCCGGGGATGGATATAATAAACTACTGGTCTGTTTTCTTTATTTACCTTTTTCGAAAGAACATCTATCATCGGCATCGGAAAGAGGCGTAAAAAACCTCCACCGAACACGCATAATCTCTTATGGAACAAGTTCACAACAGTAATCGGGAACTCAGTCACCGTACCAAATTCGGTTTTTATTTGAAAAGGAGCTAAATTGTCAGTTGTATAACCACCGAAATCCCTTTTCGCAGGAAAAATCGATGAATCGAATCGATAACCTGATTGAGCTAAATCTGGAAAGAAGGTCTTATTTTCGTTTAACACTGAAAATGCAGGGGCACGATAACCCACAACGGGATGACCGATCAGGTCTTCCAACAACTTTTTAGAAGATTGGATATCGTTCAGGAATCTCTCTCTGGTCAGAGATGTAACCAATTCATGATACATTCCATGTGATGCAATTTCATGTCCTCTATCATGAGCTTCCTTAACAAGATCAGGATGTTTTTGGGCAACATATCCCAAAAAGAAGCATGTAGCTTTGGTATTCCATTTATCCAAAAGGTCTAAAAGTTCGTGGAAGTTATTTTCTACACGCGAAGGCAAAGCATCCCATTTCTCGGGTGTTGGGACGACAAAATCATCGATAACATGGTAGTATTCCTCAACATCGATCGAGAAAATATTCTTTATCGGCATATTACCTCCATTTGAAGAACGGAGATTACATCTGTATGTGGTGTCAAGAAATAAACGCATGACATTCTACCGGAGAAGGCTCATCGTTTGGCACTATTTAACACTCGACAAGTGAATGTAGTAATACCGATAAAGAGATATCACAGGTAAATAATCTTTTATTCCTTGTTTACCGATTCATCGTAAGCAATCTATATTCTACCTTACCAAGGTTAATATCTTGTGTGCCTTTTCGAGAAAACTCTGCAATTCCTCCCCATCAAATCTCTTTTGTTCAAGCAGGGCAAGTTCGTGTATGAAATTACACAGAAGTTTCACTTCTTCTTCATTTCCCTGGGATCTCAATTCAAGAATCTTTTTCACCGTCGGGTTTTCTGCATTCAATACCAGTGTATGACTCTTCAGGAAATCATTGTTCCCGCGATTCATCATGCTGTTCATTTCCTGGAAACGACGCATGAATTCCTCAAAGACAATCATTCCCGGGATAGCATCAGTTCTTAAATGTTTTACTTCCACCTTGATATTGGGGTATGCCTGATCAACGATTTCAGTAAAGGCTTCATTTCCTATGGCATCACGGACAGACTGCGGCAGATCATATGGATGGATATAGGTCATATCATCCTGAACGGTAATATAATTTGCAAGCGATTCAGCCGCATTGGGATATTTTTCGATCAATTTTGAATATCGATCCTTATTGAATGCTGACTTGATCTCATCATTCAGATTCATCAGGAACACTTCTCTCAATTTCTCGGCATCGGTTTTATCATTCAGGTCAACAAGTTCATTCTTTTCCTTATTCACCAGGGTTTCATTGATCTCAGAATCAACCCTGACAAAGCGCAGGTCATGGTCCTTCATCTCCAGGCTCTGGAAAAGATGTGCATCAAGCGGAGAAGTAGCGTACAAGACCTCGATGTTCTGTTCCTTCAGTAATTGAAGATAGGTCACTTGCGTGTGCTCGCTTGGGGCATAATAGATTTTATAGGGTTTTTCCTGATTGACGATTCTTGTCTTGTATTCATCCAGAGTTGCGTATTCACCATTGCTGGACTTGAATATGATCATGGATTGCAGAGCATTATAGAAATCTTCATTTGTCAGTAAACCGTATTTGATAAAATTGCTGATATCATCCCAGTAACCTTCGAATTTCTTACGGTCATTATTGAAGGTATCCGTAAAATGGTCAGCAACCTTCTTCAGGATGTACTTTGACATCTGCTGTACCATCTTGTCATTTTGCAGGAAACTTCTTGAAACGTTCAGAGGGATATCCGGGATATCGATCCCGCCTTTCAGCAGAAGCAGGAATTCCGGGATCAAGTCTTTCAGATTATCGGCAACAAATACATTATTGCAGAAGAGTTTCACTTCACCACGGTTCACATCCAGTTCATTCTTGATCTTCGGGAAATAGAGAATACCTTTCAGCGGATTGGGAAAATCGACATTGAGATGTATCCAAAATAATGGATCCTCAAAATCGTGGAAATAGGAATGGTAGAATTCCTTGTATTCTTCTTCGCTGACATCCTTGGGATTCCGATTCCATAAAGCTTCCTTCTGGTTCACCTGTTTATCTTCAAACATAATGGGATATGGCATGAAATTGCAGTATTTTTCAAGAATTTCACGAATCTTTTCCGGTTTCAGGTAATCTTCTGAATCATTGTTGATATGAATGGTCACAGTTGTTCCAACTGAATTTCTGGTTCCCTTTTTCAAAGAATAATCAGTGGTACCATCACATTCCCAAAAAGCAGGTTCAGCTCCTTCCTGATAGGACAGAGTATCGATCGTCACCTTCTCAGCAACCATGAAAGATGAGTAGAAGCCAAGTCCGAAATGCCCGATGATGTTTGCCTGTACATCCTTGTACTTTTCAACGAAGTCCTCAGCACCGGAAAAGGCTATCTGGTTAATGTATTTCTTCACTTCATCAGCGGTCATTCCAATACCGGTATCGATGACTTGAAGTGTCTTCTTCTTTGCATCCACTTTGATTTCAATCTTCATGGATTCAGCATCGAATTCTGATTGTGCATATTTTCTTTTATTCATGGCATCGACAGCATTGGATACCAGTTCTCTCAAAAAGATATCGTGCTCTGAATAGAGCCATTTCTTGATAATTGGGAATATATTCTCAGTATGGATTGAAAGTGATCCTTTTTCTTTTGGTTTTGCAGCCATTTCTAACTCCATTATATGTTTTTGAAGATAATATAGGAAACGAGGCATATCTTGTCAATAAGTTTTTAGCAGTCCATATTGCTGACTGCTAACATATTCCTATCGTTTCCCTCTTCTATATATACTGGGACCAAATCAGTCAAATGGGGGATAAGCCTTTATTTTTCCGTAATAATCTTTTTAACAAGTTACGTATCTCTTTCAATGGCATATATATAACTTGACATTGGCAATACAGCTTTTATCTTATTTTTAGAATTGAATTCATTAACAAGGTTACCACGCATAGGTCATATTTTCAATGCCCGGATAAAGTGAGGTACCATCATGAATAAGCTATTTTTAATTCTGCTATTTCTTTTTTGCTCCTTATTACTATATTGTCAGACTCCACAGTGGTCTTGGGCTATCCAGGTCGGAGGTGACCAGGTAGACATAGGTATGGGCATTGCAACAGATAACCAGGGTTATGTGTATACTACAGGTTATTTTTCTGACGATATCACATTTGATAATACCGCACTTTCAAGTGTGGGTAGCTCTGATGTTTATCTGGCAAAACTTCATTCCGGTCAGGTTGGAAACGATGATGATACAACACCGATCGATCCCAATGCATCCATTCTTTACAAGGCATATCCGAATCCCCTGCACATTGGACAATCTTTGAGCATCAAGTCATATATTGCCCCTGGAGACCAAGGTGAACTGACTCTATATAATCTACGGGGTCAACTGGTTAGCCATTACACTCTATCAGAAGGAGAGCATAAAATAATGCCTGATGTGTCAAACTTGTCATCCGGTATCTATTTCTACCGTTTGAGGACAGGGGCAGTAAAGTCTGTTCATAAACTTGTACTAATAAAATAAAAACGACTCTCAACCATTCCTCAAGCAACTCTCAAGCATCTCCTAAGATTTGAGAGATGGTTGAGTGTCATTTAAGGGTTGTTTGAGATTATCTTGACCTTTTTTTCTTTGGTGAATAATAGTTATATGTTCAATATTAATTAGGTAAGATGGGAAATCAAACTATAGGTTAGGCTGAGTTTAGGATTGATTGTAATCTACTTTATTTCCGACCCTTATTCCTTGACAATCATCAATCTTCATTAATTATTAATTTACGGTAGATAATTCAAATAGAAGGAGTCCAGGATGAAAAGTCTAATGCTTACAACGGTTTTTGCTTATTTTATTACCTCCTGCTTTGCCATAACCAACTTGTTCAATGTAAATTTTAATTCCGGGGGCTTTCCTTCCGGGTGGACGACTTATGGAACTGCGGGCAATTGGTCTGTTTCTTCAACAGCGAATGCTGGCGGCACTTCTCCCGAATTGAAATTTGGAAATATTCCTACCGGTGCTGGGATTCGTCGTTTTATCTCTCCCGCAATTAATACAACGAATTATTTTGAATTGGTACTGCAATTTGATCAATACCTCCAAGATGATCCAGGGACTTCAGACACATATACAGTGGGCGTGGAAGTTTCCTCTGATTTGACAAACTGGACAAATATCTGGGGCTGGCCAACATCTGATAACTACGGTCCGGAACGGACTACTCTCTATATTCCATCGGATTATCTCAATACCACAACCTTCTATGTTGCCTTTTATTTTGAAGGGTTACCCGGTAATTTGCAATCCTGGAGCATCGATAATATAACACTCGATGTCAGCAGAATGGCTGTTTTCGGTACCTGGTCTGGAACCCATTATCTTACAGAGGATGTGGGAGTACCCGTAGGTAAAAGTCTTGTAATTCAGCCTGGAACACAAGTCATTGCCCAGACTTCCTGTGGAATTGTAGTATCCGGCTCTATGCGTGCAGAAGGAACAACTGCAGATTCCATACGATTTACTGCTACCAACCATACAGAAGGCTGGAAAGGTATTTATTACTATTCATCTGATGTGCCAACTGATTTAATCGCTTTTAAACATTGCATCTTTGAATGGGGGAATGGTTTTGGTGATAGTGCAGTTCTTTATGTTTCGTATATTCAGAAAAGTCTTTTGATTCAAGACTGTCGTTTTTCTAATAATTATTCCAATTTTGTCGCTGCACTTGGTGTGGGTTCCCCAAATGATGTAACGGTTGACCGCTGCCTCTTCAAAAATAACACTTCTTACATGTATTCTGCAATGAGGGTGGCATCCAGTGGTATCATTAATGTTTCAAATTGCAGGATAATGCATAACCAGCTTTTATCGGACAATTATACAACGCATGTCGGCCTAACAGCCAACTCATATGAATCACAACTGGTAATGGATTCAAATACTTTTGCTGATAACAGTTTAGCTTCCGCAACCTGTAGAATTGAAGGTGTATCTTCCATGCAAATGTATTTTACCAGTATTCAAATCAATAACTCCATTTTCTATAATCCGGAGAATACGACCGAAATTTATTTTTGGTCTTCTATGAACCATGGTAATCCCACCATTAATTATTCTGATATTTACAATAATGCTACAAACGGACTTTTCCCCGTTGAATCGAACTGTATCTGGTCGAATCCTATTTTCTCTTCCAATGCAAATTGTACATTATCAGGTGGATCGCCGTGTGTGGATTCCGGGAATCCTGCCCTGACTGATCCGGATGGTTCACGCAAGGATATGGGAGCACTACCGCTTTGGAAAAAGCCAACCATTACCTATGTAAAGGATATACCCAATGACCAGGGGCATAAAGTAAAAATAAGGTGGTCTCGCTCCCAGGCTGATACTGGTGGCTATGCCAGCGGGTATTACTCTGTCTTCCGCGTGGATAATGCACGTAGCGCTGATGGACATTTCATAGACTCACCTCTTCAATTGAATGGTCTTTCAAGTTCCCGAGATGTTTGGTGGCATTTCCGGGACACCGATTATAATTGGATTGGTAATGTTCCCGCTTTCAATTTCACGAACTATTCACTCGATTGCAGTACTCTTGAGGATTCCTCATATACAGGTACACATGCTGCTACATATGTAGTTGTGTATTCATACAGTACATGGTTTTCGGTATCCGATGAAGTATCAGGATATTCAGTTGATAATATTCCCCCTGATGCAGCGAGAGATTTGATGATTGTAAAACAGAATGGACAGGTTTATATCAACTGGTCACCCGTAACCTGCGGTACCTATAACGGCAATAATTATCCCGAACTGAATGGAATTGCATACAAAGTATATGCTGGTGATACTGCTGATTTCCCCTTGAATTCATCTACCTATGTGATGACAACAGTAAATCCCTATAGTGTATGTAATGTCGGTGACAGTTCGCGAAAATTCTTCTGCATCAAGGTAACCGACCAACCTTAAAATCACGGATTTACGGGTGCTGTATTTTCCTAAGATAGATATGCTTTTGTAAAAGCATGCCAAATATTGCGGTATGCTGCTGGGAATTTCTATCTAAATGATAAACCTACAGGTGCCGTGGTCGGTTTGCAGCCATTTGGTGGAGCGCGAGGTTCCGGAACGAATGACAAGGCGGGTGGTCACCTGACCTGATACGTTGGGTTAGCCCACGTACGATCAAAGAAACATTCTGCCCTGCCACTCACTTTTCTTATCAATTTCTTCAAGGGGATTGATGAAAAGAAAAATATTCCACAGTCTCACATAAAACAAAGAGCAACTCCATTGGGGTTGCTCTTATTGTATTTGATGCTAATTCATCTTCAGATTCTTCAGTTCCTCTAATGAGTTGAAAACAAGGCAAATTGCTTCATTTTAGTAATATCTGATCATAGAATATTACTGTCGAAAAGTATTTTCATTACTTGATGATCGAGAAGACATACTCTTTCATATCCTTCCATGTTTTGACATGCACGGTATTTTTCATAAGATCCATTTGTACAGCACCGTCTGTACCTGTTATGAATACTTTTGTTCCCAAGGTACGGTAAGCATGGACAGTCCCCGGGTCCGGGAAATGAAAGCGATTATGTTGCGAGGCGTTGATCAGGGCTATTTGCGGATGAATTTGGGAAAGAAATGCTGCGTTCCCGGATGTTTTGCTGCCATGATGCGGTACTTTGATAAAAGAATAATGCTCAGCATGTATTCTTTGGTGTGCCAGAATATAGGACTCAGCCTGTTCTTCGATATCACCTGTATAAAGACAGTTAAAATTCCCATGTCCAAGCGAGATGACCATTGACTCGTTGTTCGGGTTATCGTCATGATACAACAAATCAGGGTGAATGATATGAAATGTGAAATCATCAACACTGAAAGTAAGTGTATCGGGAATGATCCTGACCTTGCAACACTTTTTTTCCGACAGGATGCTGACTATTTTTCTCCCTTCAGGGTCATCTAAAAACGCTTTATTTACCGCTACTGAATCAATGGCAATCTCGCCTGCAAGATAAGGGATACCCCCGATATGGTCAGAATGGGGATGACTTAAAATTAAATAATCCAAGTGCCGAATCCCATTCTTTTTTAAAAATGGCACGGTCGTATAGAAAATTTCGGGTTTATTCGTTGTGATCGGTCCGGCATCGATCATGACGTTTTTACTGGGAGTCTGTAGTAGTGAACAATCTCCCACCCCAACATCGAAGAAAGTGATGCGTGGATTGGATAAAGCCGGATGTCTGAATACGATGATTGGAACGAGAAGTAAAAGACTGATCACCAGCAGAATGATGCGTTTTCGTATTTGAAAACCACTTAAAAGAATACCCCATGACAGGAGGATTACAATGCTCAAGACTAATTCCCACCAGGGAAAATATAGATAATTCCAAAATAAGGGCAAATGCCCTGAGAATTCTGCCCATTTGATAAACCAGCCATCCAGCAGGCTGTATGAAGAATGAAAAGGGACCCATAAAGGACCAGGCAAGATCAATACCAGCATTGCCAACGGCAGCATGGCGCCGATCAGGGGAATACCAATTGTGTTTCCGATAACGCCATTCATACCGAATTGATGAAAATAGTACAAGGTAAGGGGTGTGATGAATATACAGATCAGAACGGATAAAGATAAAATATCCAAAGCCTCGAAAACTAGTTTCCTGAATCGTGGAAGTTGCTCGTGTGCATACCGAATGGACAGCGATAATTTCGGGAATACGAGGAGAATGACCAGAACGCAGGTATAGGATAACTGCAAACCAATGGAGGAGATTTGAGTGGGATCGATGATCGAGATCATGAGAAGGCTTGCT
>DAONDQ010000071.1:9900-15786 GCA_035402645.1 Candidatus Cloacimonadota bacterium
GCAGAGTGCCAATCCTTCTTTCAAATATACCCGCAATGAGATACAGGTCGATCATAATGACTGCACGAACGACGGATGGTGTCCAACTGCAAAGACCTGCATAGAAAACCATGAGCAAGAGGAGAAGGGCACGCAAGTGAATACGAGGTAGAAAAAGGTTCAGGATCGTGTATAAAATACCATAGATCAGCAGAATATTCATACCACTGATGGCAATCAGATGCAGCAAACCTCCCCTGGTCAAAGTTTGGGTCTGATCCTTCAAATCCATCCTTTCTCCAAAGATGAGGGCTTTCACAAAAGGAGACTGTGTACCGAATCGCTCATCGATAAGATGAAAGAAGAAAATTCTGGTACTCATCAGAAGTGAATGAAGCGTAACTGTACGGTCCCTGCCAATGACCTTGATGTGATCAAGAGGAATTGCAGTTCCAAATATTTCCTGGTTTATCAGGTATTCCTTATAATCAAACATATCTGGATTTGTCTGTTCCTCGAGTGGCTTGACAAGCATCAAAGCCCTGATCTTGTCTCGATATTCCAGTGTATCTGCCCTCGTGAAAAGGTTCACGTTTCCTATGACGTGATACTTACCTATATGAGTCAGTTGAATTGTATAACAAGAACTGTTCGAAGTCTTTCTCGCTTCAGATAGGACATTGCCTGTCACAACAGCCTGAATCGAATCCTGTTCTGATAATAGAGAGTCAATATGATTCTCGGGGAAGGATTTACCGGGTTGGTTTCTTACATATCCAAGAATGAGTATGAGTAGCAGAAGGATGATGTTTCTTACGAGTTTGAATTTTCGAAAATACGGTACATAAAAAAGCAAAAAACTGCTCATGAACAAAGGAATAACGATATACCATTCGATGTGATGAAACATAGGCAGTGAATTGGCAATCAGGATACCCGAAATGAAAACAAGAGATGGTATCAATAATGGTGCAGGTAATGATGAATCCCTTTTCTCCATGAAATGCCCTTCCCCATGATTTATGAATTTTTATCTAATGATATTGCTCCATGATCCGTGTGTAAACTTCCGTGTTCGTATTCAGTATGGTTTCCAAATTCGGATGTTCCATGTTATTTGCAGCAGAGACAGCCTGATCCACGATTTCATATATCTGACGGTAATGGATGATCTCATCGAGAAACAGGTGTACGGCTGCTTCATTTGCAGCGTTCATGATGGTGGGAAGAAGACCGCCCTTTCGACCGACCTCACAGGCAAGGTAGAATAGCGGATACCGTTCTCTGTCAATGGGTTCAAAGTTCAGGTTGCCCAGTTTCAGAATGTCGGTCTGCACATTTAGGGAAGGAATTCGTCCGGGATAGGACAGGGCATAGAGAATCGGCAGTTGCATACTGGGGACACTCATTTGGGCAAGGATGGAGCCATCACGGAACTCCACCATTGAGTGAATGATGGATTGCGGGTGAATAACAGCATCGATATGGTCATATCCGACATGGAAAAGCCAATGGGCTTCAATGACCTCCAACCCCTTGTTCATCATAGTAGCGGAATCGACCGTTACTTTCGAACCCATGTTCCATGTAGGGTGATTCATTGTCTCCTGCAACGTGATCTCATGGAATTTGTGTAGAGGAAGTGAACGGAATGGCCCCCCCGAAGCAGTCAGGTGAATTGCCCTGATCTCATCCTGCTTGTGATTGCCGATGCACTGGAAAACTGCACTGTGTTCGCTATCTACTGGGAGTATCCTGCTGGATGATCTTTGCATGATATCTTCGACAAGGTGGCCGCTCATGACAAGGGATTCCTTGTTGGCAAGAGCAAGGTCTGCACCTTTCAATAAAGTTGTGATTGAAGACTGCAGACCCGCACTGCCGCTGATTGCATTCAGTGCAATATCATAATCGATGGTTTCAAGCAGGTGCTGCAATTCCTGCTTTCCATAATATATCTTTGATTTTTCTGGTAATTGAATATGCTTTGTCTGATCCTGTGTCAGGACGACATAAGGGATATTGAATTCATGTGCCAACTTGGATAATTTATCTGATTGTGAATGCGCAGATGCTAGTACGATCTCGAACAGATCCTTGTGAGAGCGTATGATTTGAATGGCAGATTCACCGATAGAACCCGTGATTCCAAGAATGGCAACTTTCTTTCGACTCATTAGAACCTAAGTCCAAGTGAGATTCGCTGGCAACTGTCCAAATCTTCCTTCGGTTCCTGTTTATAGGCATATTGAAGCGATAGGATTCGATAGGTGATTCCGATTCCAGCAGTGAAATTCTCAGCATCGTATCCAGCCATGATTTTTACATTGGACATTGGCTGTACTTCAAGTCCAGCATGGATATCCACACTGAATGGACCTGCTGAAGCCATCGCTGCTTCATTCCTGCTTTCCGTCATGATCTCGGTACGTAGGAATCCTCGTATTGGGATCTGAGCCTTGGTGATTTTCATGCCATAATTTGTTTCGAGGTCGAGCGAAGGATTCACGATTTCATGTGTTCCATTCTCCCATAAGAGCTGTGTCGTAAAGAAATCTGCCAATCTGGCTCCAACAGCCCAATTCTCCCTGACCTGCATATATGCACCGAGGTCTGCACCAAAACCGTAACCGCTGTGTTCAGCAAGATAACGGTATGCAATTTTAGGGGTGAACCCATAAGAGATACGACTGTTCAATGTTCTTCCGAAACCAATGTAGGCGATATAATCACTGTTGGAGACAGTCTTGTAGGCTACTGGCTGATTGTGAGCGCTGGGTGGAAGGCTGTCATTCTCGAGTTTGGTCAGGGGGATATCTCCATAACCGATACGAGTTATGACAACGGCGATCCGGTTTCCTTTTCCCAAAACACCCGAAAAGGTATCGTACTTGATCTGTCCTCCGAATTCCTCAGCATGCATTGCTTCAAAGGAATTATCAGAGTGATAGTTTAATAACGCAGCATTCCAATAGGCAGCAGAAGAACCTTCTGTGTCCGTGATCCCGGTTGAGCCGAGAGCATAGTTATTCACACCGGCTCCCATCTTGAATATCTCACCTGCATATTTTTCTGCTGAGAGACTCAAAGTCATAAGCGCCAAGGCGAAGATACATGCGATTGTTTTATACATATTCTTCCTGTTTCGTATCATGGTAACCCTCCCTAAAAGTTATTCAATCCTAAGATAACTGCCAATGATCTTTTTTAAATTGCCATTGGCAAATGAGACTGTCAGGTGTGCATCTTCTCCCCGACCTTCCACGTTGAGGATAATGCCTTTGCCATACTCATCATGGAATACTTTCTGACCGATTCGAAAATGCTTTTCACTTTCAAGAATGACAGGCTTCTTCACCTTTTCAGGATTAGAAGGCTGTCTGATAGCGTAGAAAGATTGGGCATCCCTATCCAATAAACCTGAATCCATCTCCTTCAAAAACTGGCTTGGCATGGTACGATTCATAGAATCGTAGGTCCTACGCCATTTGGCAAGACTTAAATATACCTCTTTTCTTGCCCGTGTAATCGCTACATAAAGAAGTCTTCTTTCTTCTTCGATATCTTCATTGCTGTCCATCGACATCTGGTGAGGCAATAAGCCCTGTTCCAATCCTACGATGAACACATAATCAAATTCAAGTCCTTTGGCATTATGCATTGTCATCAATTTCACAGAATCAGCATCTTCATTTAGCCTGTCAATATCACTTTGCAGGGAGACTAAAGATAAATAATCATGCAGTATTGGTTCCCTATCATTATCACGGATAAATTTTTCCATGAATTCTTCTGCGGCAGAAACAAACTCAGAGAGGTTTTCAGCCCTGGAATAATCTTTCGGATCTTTGCTGTTTTCATAGATTGCTATCCAATCTAAATCATCGAGAATAGCCTTGATGAGGATCGTGACATTTTCCTGCGAAGCCAGGACTTGCCAATCAATCAACTTCCTATGAAATAATTGCAATTTCTGGATTGTTCCCCTGTTGAGGGATTCCACTTTATCAACATGACCAAGTGCTTCGAACAGCGAAATTCTCTGTTTGACAGCAAAATCGACAAGTTTGGATATCGTTGTATCACCGATTCCTCTTCCGGGGTTGTTGATGATACGCAGCAGATTCTCAGTATCATTCGGATTATATAATACCCTCAGGTAACCAAGTATGTCCTTGATCTCCTTTCTCTGATAGAAGTTCACACCGCCAACAATCTGATAGGGAATTCGTTCCTGCAGAAAAGTTGCTTCAAAAACCCGGGATTGAGCATTCGTGCGATAAAGAACCACGCAATCTGCAAGTTTGGTATTGGTTTTCCATACCAGATCCTGGATATGTTGGGCGACTGTCATTGCTTCTTCATTCTCGTTCTCGAGTATCTCGAGAATCGGCTTCCTGCCACCTTTCTGTTGGGTCCAAAGTTCTTTGGAATGACGTGAACGATTATATTTGATCAATGAATTAGCCAAATCGAGTATTGCAGTGGTGGATCGGTAATTTTCTTCCAGGCGAATCACCGTGACTTTTCTATAATTCTTCTCGAAATCGAGGATATTCCGAATATTGGCTCCTCTCCAACTGTATATCGCCTGGTCATCATCACCAACGACACACAGGTTTCCGTGCCTGCCTGCAATGAGATCGACAAATTTGAACTGTGCGAAATTGGTATCCTGGTACTCATCGATCATGACATATTGGAAGAGTCTTTCATATTTATTTCTTACTTCTTCATGCGTTTCAAGTAATTTGACCGTATACAAAAGTAAATCATCAAAATCAAGTGCCTGGTATTGCTGCAGGGATTGCTGATAGGCTGAATAAATCTGTAGGAAGAGTTTTGCAAACGGACGATCCATCTCCATATCCTGGAGGTCTTCCGGCAGTAACAATTGATCTTTTCTTCTCCCGATGATCTCCAACATCTTGCCAACAGGTAAATGAGTGGTATCGATATTCAGTTGTTTATAGATTTTCTTCAGCAATGCTTTCTGGTCATCGGTATCGTAGATTGTGAAATTGGATGGAAAAGGAAGATATTTCGCTTCTTCCCGTAATATCCTGACGCAGATGGAATGGAATGTTCCAACCCAAAGATCATAAGGACGAATGCTGAAATTCTGTTGCAAGCGTTGTTTAAGTTCCTGGGCTGCCTTGTTCGTGAAAGTGACGATTAGGATATGATAGGGAGCAACCTTCATTTCTCGAATGAGATATGCTGTACGGAAAATCACAGACCTTGTTTTACCGCTCCCGGCACCAGCCAGTACCAGTACAGGTCCGTTTGTGGTTGTTACCACCCTCCGTTGGGGTTCGTTCAGTTCATGTTCGAGATCAAGCATTCAAACCTATTGCGGTACCCTTACATACTTATAATTTGAAATATGTCCTTCCAAGGCTGATCCGGAGTCGCTTCCCTGTCTTTTAAAGGCAGACAGTTTATAAAAATAATCACCCGGAACGACAGGACTATCCGTCCATGAAATCGAAGAGGAAAGAGTATCAGATGGCACCGGTGTATTGGTTACAGTTGCCAGTCTCTGATATGTCCCATTATAGGATTGCCCCCTGTAAACGTAATAACCATCTGCAACCTGTGTATTCTGCCATTTCCAACTCAGTCTTACCCAATGATCCGTTGTATGTGTACTGGAAGGTGTGGCGATGATCTCAGTAATATCCTGCGGAATTTGCAGACCTGGATGTGCGACAGGATCGAGAGGGTTTGACCTCTTCAAACTACAGCCCAAAAGCATCAGAAGACTTGCCAGTATCAAAATAATCATTTTTTTCATTAGAACCTCACTTCGATTCCGGTGGGTGTCAATGAAACACTACTGTGGGAGTATTCCTTAACAGTTTTACTCCACACATTACTGTTATAGTCTTCAGTAGCCTGTGCAGC
>DAONDQ010000072.1:0-15465 GCA_035402645.1 Candidatus Cloacimonadota bacterium
TACACTGATCAATTATCAAGATACATTGGTAAAGATTTTCAATTTTTAGATGCCTATCAGGCTAATCCTGATAAAGAAAATAAAATTCATATCAGAGTTGCTCTTAAATGGGATGAAGCTACTACAAACGTGGAAGTTTGTCAAATCAGGCTCAAGGCATTGAAATTAAATGCAACTATTGGAACTACTACTGTTGTTACTGTAGAAAACGGCAATTATGATGTTAATGATCCTAACTACTATGTTGATTTAGGATTAACCCAAGAATCGGATCCATTAGAGACTATTTATCATCAGTATGATACAACTATATATAATGCTGATTTAAATGATATCCAACCCGATTTACATGGTTTTAGACTTTTCGAATATGAAGCAGATATGCCATATCCGGGAAGTCAGAATGTCTTAGAAGGTAGTACTTGCAAAAATTTCAGAGGTATTGATCCTGAAATTTATTGGTATGGAAATACAAAACTATACATTGATTACATTGAAATAGAAGATGAATTCCATCATTCATACAGAAAATATGGCGAAAATTCTGAATACATTACTCGTCTGGATACGAGATTGGCACAATTAAATGCACCGGGCATGCCGCATCATGAGGATATCGCTATGTATATGGTACATGATGAGCCAGCACAAGGTGAGTTTGGAATGAGCAAGATTGTACAAGATCATCTCAGTCTGCAAGGCAAAAAAATGATGGCTACTGTCAATTTGAAGGATAGTTGGGTTATAAAACCAGCCGGTTACCAGAGATATTTTCATCCGGGGAACTACATTAGTACCATTGTTCCGGATCGTTTATTGATGGATGCATATCCTTTAGGAGAAGGAGCAGATGAGAGTGACAGGATTCACTGGAATCTGAATGATAATTCCAATTGGATTCAAAATAAAATCGATAACAATCTATTAGTATATTATGCAGCTTTAGCAAAAAAAGTCCAAAGTCATCCTGCTTATGCGAATACCGAACTCTATTATTGTCCGCAAATCTATGGAGAGAGAGAATTTAATACCGCTGGTGGATACTGGACACTTCTTTTACCACCAAAAAGTATGATGAAGTGTTTGCAATTTATGCCTTTATGCTATGGAGCAGATGGCATTTTAAGTTTTATTATAGACGCATATTGGCCAACCAGTACATCTGCTACTGGACACTATTTTATTGCACCCTTAAGACATGATTCTGGGGTGGGATATAATAATTTGTCTGATCCATTTCCTCCCGATTTAACGCGTCGTGGGGCATTAACTTCTTTAGGTGATGCTAATCTGAAAATAAAAGAATATGGGCACATCATCAAAGATCTGAAGTGGTCAAATTCAGACGCTCTGATGGTTACTGAAACTCATCCTTCGGATCTTTCAATAAGTGATTTCGGGTTGGAAAGTATCAAAGTGTTTCACGATCCTAACCCAGCAAATACCCCATATTATGAAGGATACGTGCAATGTGGATATTATAAAGATAATAATAATATCCCTTGGTTTATGCTTGTAAACAGAAGAGCTGTTTATAGAACCGATGGTCTCACCAGTTCAGCGCCACTTGATGTGGACGTGGCTTTTACGGATGCTGCACCTCAAAAAGTTAGATTTACTTTCGATTCTAGCTTTATCCAACAGCATGGAACTGTTGGAATTTATGATCCATACTTACATGATCTACAAATTCTTAATTCAAATAGATATGCAGAAGTATCAATCGATGCGGGAGATGGAAGTTTGAGACAAGTTGTTGAAACTCTTCCACCTCGTGTAACCAATGCAGTTACAATTCATAACTTAGCATATTTTCAAAAGAACACAGTTATTTACATTCAAAGAGGAGGCAGCGTTACTTTGGATAATAATGCTAAAGCAACTCTCCTGCATGACTGTATAATAATCGTTGAAGACGGAGGTACATTACACCTTAATGGAGACATTGAATTTGAAACAGGAGCTAGAATTATTGTTCAAAATGGAGGTACATATATTCATAATGCTACATGTAAATTTGCACAACAATCAGGCATAGAAGTTCAAAACGGTAATCTGGATATTAATAATTCAACGCTTGAAGGAATGAATGGTGAAACCTGGAATGGATTAGTTTTAGAGAATTGCTACTTAACGATGATTAATAGTTCTCTTAGTGATACTCCCATAGGAGTCTATCTTAATAATAGTCCTGCTCAGATTACTGAATGTCATTTCAATATACCTGATAGCGGAATCGGTATTAATGTAATCGGAGATCAGAATATTCCTTTAACTATTCAATCTTCAGAACAAGATGCAACTACTTTTACCGCCATTATCCCAAATCAAGGTGTCGGTATAGAATTTCAAAGTAAGACCACTCCTCTATCTATTACAGGAGCAAAATTTACTAATTTAGCTGTTGGAGTTGATTATTATGTGTCCTCAGCGAAGGCGGATTCTATTGATAACTGTCAATTTGAGAATTGTCTAACAGGCGTCAATGTAACAGGGAGTGGAGGATTATACAAAATATTAAATTGTATAGTGACAGTGCCTCCGCAAGGTAAAGGTATATTTTCACAGATGTATGTTCCATTTATAGATGGTTGCGGATTCTATGGTGGTTCTAGGCTCAATACTATTGGTATATTTTTGGATTATGTTCATAGAGGATGGACTACTCGGAATCGTGCAAATATTACAAATTGTACATTTCAACAATTGACTCGTGGAATTGAAAGTCGTGGCTCACAGGCAAGGTTAAGTCTCAATTTCTTTAATAATAATACATCCGGAATAGTTGAGCATCAAAATTCCAATTTGGACTGCAGTTACAAGACATTCAATGTGTTTTTAAATCAAGTTGATAATGTATTTTTCTATACAGACTCAACTCAAGCTTATCCTACTTATTGTGCTACTATTCAATTAATGGAAGGACATAATGATTTTTACCATGTTAACGGATGTAGAGATTTCACATTTGGTTTTGGTTATGATTATCATGGTTTGAATAATGGAAGAATTGATGCTTCAGGGAATTATTGGTCTGCTGATCCTGCAAATGGACCAGATAACCAAGCAATCATTTATGCACCGGATAATCCTAATGTGATTAATCTTGGTCATTGTGATGAAACACCGAATGTTACTAATCTTGTTGTTATTCCGATGACGAGATTTGAACAGCATTAGATTTTGAAGATACAGGTAATTATGCATCTGCTTATGAACTATATAAACAGATTCTAAATGAAAGAATACCAGAAGAAAAGGAATACTGGGATTTATGCGTAGCAAGCATATTCAAAATAGCACAATCTAACAACCTGGATTTAGATGAATTGCTTTCTTATTATGATCTAGAACTGACAAATATTCCTCCAGTAGATAAAATCGAACTGATACAACTTCTAAACGCTTATAAAGCGACCACATGTCTCGTTAAAAAGGATTATCAGACAGCTGCAGATATTATCTCATATAGAATCACTAATCCAATCTCAGAAGCAGACTCTCTTGAGGCGGTGATGGATTTAGAAATCGTGTATATACTTCAAAAATTAGACGGATCTAAGAAGCCGTTAGTTACAGATTATGAAGTCTATCATTATCCTGATTATCAAGTTTTCAAAAACAAACATGAGTTAAACCGAATCAAACTTCAAGCAATATATGAGAAGCAGAAAGGTGATCAGACATCCATTCCTGAAGTTGTTTTTTTGAGTAAGAATTATCCAAATCCATTCAATCCTTCTACAACAATTGAATTTGGGGTTCCATTAAAATCAAAAGTAAACTTAAGAATTTATAACATTAGAGGGCAGCTTGTTAAAGAACTTGTAAACCAGAGTTATATACCGGGTAAATACAAAGTAGTATGGGAAGGTAAAAACTCTCAAAATAAGCAAATTGCATCCGGTGTTTATTTTTACCGTTTAGAAACTGGTGGAAAATGTATTACGCATAAGATGCTATTACTTAAGTAAGAATTCACAGTCATCAAGGGCAGATTGAATATGTCTGCCCTTTTTTTCTACTGTGCGATTATGTAACTGCTACCTATTCAGATAAGTTACGACATTAAAAAAAGCACCACCTTAATACTAACGACCACAGATGTGGCAGTGAATGTAGGGGTGGGAGATATTTCTAAGTCATTTTCCCCATACTCCGGCACTTTATTCATGTTTCAAGTCTCCACAATCTACCAGAGTTACATACATCATTGTAGATGCGATTTTTCCATGTCCAGTAGGTTTTGGGACGTAGTAATCATGTACCTATGATTTGATAAAACTCTATGCGGAATTTTAAAATCTGTGTCTCATCTGTGTCTCGTCATAATTGGTCAAAATCGTAAGTTGTTGAAAAAAAACTGGAGCGGGATACGGGGCTCGAACCCGCGACCCTCAGCTTGGGAAGCTAATGCTCTACCACTGAGCTAATCCCGCTCATACACGCTTACAAACTGAGTTTTGGGGATTCTGTCAAGCAAAAATCATGTGACAAATACAATCGAACCAAAGTAATACAATTAATTCTCCTACTTGAATCCAACTTAAAACCAACTTGATACCAACTTGATACCAACTTTATTTCAATTTCAAGAAGTTGGAATCTAATTATCATAATGAATGTATCATGTGGGTAATTACTTACATTTACAAAAGAGAATTCTCAATTATCTTCTATAAATTCTCGAAAAGATTTAGATATACCTGATATGAGAATGTTCTGCTATATATTAATGTAAATGAAACAAGGGTTATGAATAATATTCATTAGTTATTGAAGAGGAAACAACACTCTGCCTTTATTCTTAGCGATAATGAAGAAAACAATCCTTGACATATAAGTAGATTTAGATGTAATATTGATTGCAATTGATTTTATCAAGTAACTGAGTTTATAATTTACCAAAATATAGATAAATGGAGGCTACAATGGCTAGCACGCCAAGCGTTGAGCTCGTCAAGAGCTTGAAAGAGATTTCTCCCATTAGAGCAATGGTGGAAACCTTGATGAACAATAACAAAGTACGCAAGATCAATATCGCAGAAGCCTATGAACTTGCGAAGAAGCAGACCGGTGTTTCCGTCACTGATATGCCAATTTATCCTGAATTCGCCAGGAAGCATGGCTTACCTCAGGGTGCAACCGTGCTGAATGATTGTCATGGAAAGATTGTTGGTCGTACAGCGAAGGCAAGAAGGTTTTATAATCGTCTCAATGCATCCGATAAGACAAAGGTAGAAGGCGACCTTTCAGAAGCTATCCTCCAAATGCAGCAGTATCCACTCATCAAGGCGGAAGCTGTACTTGGTCTTACGGATGAACTGATGATCAAGGCAACTTTCGTAACAACTGAAACCGATGCGATGAATGTTTTTAACTGGCTATGCAATTTCGCGCCCATGGAATCCATGGCAAAGGAATATGCTGCCAGCAAGAAACTTCCCATTATGGACATTATCCTGGTTGCATTCAATGAATGGACATGCAATGATACATTCTATAACAATGTCGGGCAACCGCAACTGGCACTGGTTGATGAAAAGCAGAATGTGATCATCAACCTGGGTATGCGTTATTTCGGGGAAAGGAAAAAGGGAACACTCACACTTGGATGGACTTCTGCGATGACACTCGGCATGGCAGCATGTCATGGTGGTATCAAGGAAATCGATTTCTCGAAGTGCGATGATGCCTCCTTCAGACCTTTAGGGAAGCGCTCCATCGTCTTTTACGGTCTTTCCGGCACGGGGAAATCATCTCATACAAACAGCCCCGATAATGCAGGAACTCTTCCCAAGGGATTTGATAAAGCAGTTCTTCATGACGATGCATTCCAGATTGATTTGGAAAAAAGGATGTGCCGTGTATGGGAACCTACATTATTTGATAAGACAGACAGCAGGGATATCAACAACCCTGATTGGAAGTACACCCTGTCACTGATGAATCATTCGCAGTTCGAAATCAACGGTAAAAATTGGCCTGTTGGCTTGGATATCCGCAATTCCAATGGCAGAGCCTTACTGGATCGTGACCTTCTGGGTAAGTGGGTCAATGAGTGCAGTTTCCCAATGGCACTTGCCTGGTTGATGAAGGATACTGTACTTCCTCCCATCATTAAGTTCTCTGATCATTACCTTGCGATCGCAATGGGTGCAGCTCTGATCACAATGAGAAATAAGGCTGAGAATGTAACGGAAGAAGAATTGAAGAAACTGGTCTTTGAACCATTTGCCAATCCATTCCGTGTCTATGAATTATATAAGGATGTCGAAGCCTTCTTTAATGTGGTGGAATCAGGTGCTGATGTATACAGCTTCAATTCAAGAGGTTACTGGCGCAGTTCGGATTCTGATCTGGAAGGTATCTCACTGACAACTTCTCTAACTCTCCAGACAGCAATTCTGACGGATAAGCTGCAATGGGAACCGTGGAAGAATCTGCCAGGTGCGATGATCCCTACGAAGGAATCCATCGATGCCATCATCCCGGGATACTATGACAAGTATGATCCTGCTAAACGTCAGAACATGGAGCAGTATATCACGCTCTTGAAAGATCGTTTTGCACAGCGTCGTGACTTCCTGAATTCAACCGATGTGAATACGAAACCAGAGTTATTGAACAACCTTGTTGGACGGCTCGAGATCAAAGCATAAACAATACATAGATAAAAAAAAGGGCAGTGAAACACTGCCCTTTTTAATTTGTATATTCTATGGAAGCGGTATTGAACTTCCTGAATCCTGTGGAGATTCAGCCGCTTGGAGATAGGGTTCTATCTTTGCCAGCAAGGCTTCTGCCCTTGTTCCAAGTGAATATGTATTGATCGAACGATATACGAAGACACCCAGATCAGTCAACTCTTGTATCTTCATTTGTTCATTCGGTTCTTTCATGATCTCATTAAAAGCTCTTTCCAAATAGTCGATCGCTCTATCCTTCATATCCATGTTCAGCATGATAAATGCAGCCTGCTGCAATCTTTCAGGATCATTCTGATGCCCCTGTAATCCAAGCTGCAGCAGTGAGTCTGCCTTTTGATAATCCTTTGATTCGGAGAACATGGTAGCCATTGCCATATAGAAACGAGACTTATCGTCAATATAGTGAATTGCTCTTTCCATGTATTTCTTTGCCATCGGAAGATTATTCAACTGGTGATAATAACGTGATAAGCGCATGAATGCCGCTCCGTAGTTATTGATCAGACGTACCATGTTATCATCCTTGTAGACCCTGGAATCTTCAATGGAACGGTACGAATAGATTTTTGTGGCATTCATTTCGAGCATAGGACCATCGACCATATCCTGACCTGTCTCAGTAACAATACGATCTGCCATTCCTACATTGCGAAGGTGACTGTCAAAACCTGTAAGTTCAGCACAGGTGACTGCAAAGTAAATTGGACGCTTTCCGTAATTCTCCTTAATGATTTGAATAACGGCAAGATCCTTTGCATAAAGGATTTGATCCTTCTTATACGATATGGTGAAATCCATGCCGGGTTTTGGTCCCTTGATATCGACAGACATATCATAGGGAAGCTTAATCGGTTGGATGTTATCAATATCCTGGGAGGGCATGTGGAAGAGAACACCTTCGTGATCTTCCAATTGGTGCCAATACCAAGGGGTATTTAGTAGGCTCAGGTTGGCTACTGTTACATCCTTTCTTATGCCATGACACTCAGCATTCTTGAAGTCCATAGCTTTTTTGATTGCATCCTTTGTTTCCCGGTCAGGATAGACATTGGTAGCAGGATGAATGAATTCCCTGGTATTCGGGTCTTTCACTGCCTGGTTGTACCATAAGGGGAAGGTATCATTATCACCGTTCGTGAAAATAATGGCATTTTCTTCAACAGTGTTGAGGAAGTTCATACCATAATCAAGTGCGAGGAATTCATTGGAGCGGTCATGAACCTTGTATTGTGAAGCCATGTTCACAACAGGAATTGCAAACAATAGAACTGCAACAAGTCCGACAGCAATTTTTCTCTTTTCCACCAATTGCAGCAGACCGATTGCACCGAATGCAACCCACACAGTCCACAGATTGTAAGCCATATTGAAGAAATAATCTCTGTCACGCACTTCTGCATCGGAAAGATTCATGACAAAGACCATCGCAACAGTTACCATGATGAAGAAAGAGAAGAAATATGCAAAAGCATGTCGGTTCTTATTGAAAATATGATATATCCCGAAGAATCCGAGAACGGATATGATAAGGTTACCGATTAATTTGATCACGTTTGCCGGGATATGCAGCCAAGCGGATAATGTGGGACCGTCAAACCATTGCCATCCGAAATAGCGCAGGAAATGATAATCCATTTGGTAACCGAAAGTGGCTCTCCTTTCCATGAAGGATGTTACACCGTACTGACGGCGAAGAACATAATCCAGGAACATGGTCAGGTTACGAGGGTCACCTTCGTTGACAAAAGGTCTGAGTTGAGATCTTACCAGCAGGAAGATATGTGGAGTTAGACCGATAATGACCATTAATATTCCAAGCAGCCATACTCGTTTCTCGATCTTGCCATGCAAATGATAATACATCAGACCGATGATGATAAGAAGAAATGCATACTTACCCAAATCTGGAATGTGCAGGTTGTCTGCAAAGCCCTTAAATAGTACATAGGTTAGGAATACCAGCAGCATATAGGCTACAGTGCGAATCCAGAATGTGCCATTCTTAATGCTTTGTATGAGCATGGGATAGACAACCACGAACAGCACTGCAGGTGCTATCTGTAATACGGTTTGATGAATACAGAATCCCAGGAAGAACATATATACGATGAGAAGCAGGATATTCTGATGGGATAAGTCATCCGATTTTTCCACCCAGAGAAGTGTCAGATAAATAACGAGGTTGTCGATGAAAAGAATACCAACATTCACTTCGGCTTCAATACTGTTTGTCCAGAATGTGAAGGAATATGCCGACAATAAAGCAGCGATGATTCCCGCAAACGCATTCCTGAAAGGTGATTTATCAAACATGCTCGCAAGTTTGACGGTATACAGATAAACGAACATCACTGAAAGCGCACCCATCCAAGAAGAAAGCGAACTCACAACCATGGCATGGGGAATACCATGTGCCAAGACTGCGAATGCTCTTCCGAGGAAGATGTAGAAGGGATTTCCGGGTGGATGAGGAATACCGAGAATGGAAATACAGGTATCATATTCCCCTGAGTCCCAGAAGGACATGGTCTTCGCATTCGTTAATAAATACACGATGAGCGAGGTAACAAACAAACTGATCGCTATGATCCAATTCGTTTTAGGTGATAGTATTTCCTGCGGTTTGAATTCTGCAGGAACGAGATCTCGAACGGGCGGGGCAGTTTTAACATATTCAGGTATCTTTCTTTCTTTCATAGTGACTCCGTTTTATCTGAAAAAATGTGAATTCTTAATCTTTCATACCCGTTGATGCAGCACTTGCTATGATCTGTTTCTGGGCGAATAGGAAAAGGATGACAAGCGGCAGTATACTGAATGTAGATGCTGCCATCAGCAACGTTGTCTGAGAAGAGGCTTCTTGTGAGAAATAACTCAGTCCGACCTGAAGAACTCGCAATTCTTCACTGTTTGTCATGACAAGAGGCCACATAAAACTGTTCCATGAACCGATAACGGAAAAGATGGATGCAGTGGCGATCACTGGCTTTGAAAGTGGGAGTACAATGCGCCAAAGCATTCCGAAGCGTGTGCAGCCATCTATTGCTGCAGCATCGAAAAGTTCTGCCGGAATAGATTTAAAATGCTGGCGGAACAGGAATATCGTGAAGATATTCGCCAACCATGGTATGATGAGTGCATTATATGAATCAATCCATCCCAATTTATCCAAAAGAATATAGGATGGTATCATGAATACAGGTTCTGGTACCATCATCATGCTGATGAACAATATGAATATCCACTCTCTCCCAAAGAACTGCATTCGTGCAAAAGCGTATGCAGCCAATGCCGATGTAATGAGTACACCAAAAAGAGTGATGATGGCTACATAGATTGTATTAATAAAGTAACGCGCAAATGGAACCTTCTGGAATGCTGTCTTGAAATTCTCCCAGTGAAGCTTGAATTTCTTTACCTGTTGGATCTTCGAATTCGGAATGCGCTGATATTCCTTTGCAAGATTGCCATCGCTGTCATACAGGTTTGCAATGCTGTGTGAACCTTTATGAAGAACGATCTGCACACGATATGTTTTACCATCCATCGTATATGTTTGATATCGATCGATAGGAATGAATCCAACATTTCCTTCATTCACATCAGTTTGAGACTTGAGGGAGGTTGTGATCATCCAAAGGAATGGGACGATCATGGAAAGACCGCAGGCAAGTAAGATAATATAGATTATTCCGCTCTTAAACCATTTCATCTCTTCATCTCCTTAATACGTCACATTTCTTTCCAGCCTCTTCTGCCAAAGCGTCAGAGCCAGGATAATGATGAAGAGAACAAGAGCAACTGCACTTGCGTAACTGAGGTTTTGATTATCAAAACCAGTTTCATAGATGTAATATACGATAACCTTGGTTGTCTTCAAAGGACCGCCAATGGGTGGTCCCGTCATAAGATATATCTGGGCAAATGCCTGGAATGTCGTGATTGTCGTCATCAGCAAAACATAAAAGGATGTAGGGGATACCAGTGGAATCGTGATGCCGAAGAACTGTCTTGTCTTCGTTGCACCATCGATTTCAGCAGCTTCATACATTTCCTTTGGAATGTTCTGAAGACCGGCAAGGTATATGATGGTATTGTAACCGAGGCTCTTCCATACAGTCAATATGATGATACAGAATAGCGCAAGCGATGGTCCGCCAAGCCAAGTGGGAATATGGATTCCGAAGTGTGAGAAGAATAAAGTGAATATTCCTCTACTTTCAGCAAGCCAGCCTTGAGGACCAAGACCAACCTTCGCCAGGAAGAAATTTGCCAAACCGCTTTGCTGATTGAAGATGATCTTCCAGACTATGGACACTGCCACCAGGGATGTGACAAAGGGTAGAAAGTATATTGTCCGGAAAAAGCCTTTCAGATGTTTCACCTGATTCAGCAGGGCTGCAAAGAATAGTGACAAAACAATACTCAAAGGTACTACGAAAATGACCAAATAGAAAGTATTGACGAGGGAAGTCCAAAAGTCCGGGTCTTTGATTAAGTGAGCATAATTCTCAAATCCTATGAATTTGCCTGCACCGTTAATCGTCCATTCGAAGAAACTGACGATGAAAGTCAGCATGATCGGGATGAATCGGAAAGCAAAAACCAGGATAAATGCCGGTAAAATATAGAGAAATGGCGTATATTTATTCTCTTTCATATTCCTCACACCTGGGCGTTTCTTCTTTCATGATATGAATCTATTACACACAAACATGTGATTACAGTAAAATGTCAAATGATATTTGATTATATAAATTCCGCAAGTAGTATGCGGGAGTTTCTATAATTTGAACTTGGTAGCGAATAAGCGCCAACCAACCCCGTAATGATGGCTGTCAGAATTACCGATTGCCAGTATATAGCCATCCGGAGTGAATATCAATTGGCTCAATTCATCATCCGATTTTCCACCGATGTGGAACTCACCGAGTTTTCGATTATTTTCCGAATATTTGTAAATAAAAATATCGCCATTTACCGATTTCTTTGATGGTACTTTCTGATCAATTCCAATATAGTAGTAATCACCATTCTTTGCAAGCACGTGGGGGGCAAAATCATTGGTAGATATCTTGAAATCGAGTATTTTATCCGCTTCTTTCCGACTATGAACAACGCCGACTACAACGGAACTGTCTTTTGTATCAACGACATGCAATTTGGAATCGATGAACCTTACAAGTTGCAATTCCTGGTCTGGATTCGTTTCATTCGTGATGTTCAAGCCCACAGAATCACTATAGGCAAACAGAGAGGAGCCTTTTCTCGAATCATAAGTCGTCATATTGATATATTGGTGCACCGTATCGGAGCAGATTCCAGTAAAACGGGGATGATCATTGATCAAATATGCAATATGCTTTTCGAGGAATTTCGGGTCATTCCAGAGGAGTTTATAAATACTCAGGAGTTTATTGTTATGATCAAACCAGGTGAAGTAGGCGCTGTCACCAAGCAAAATTCCTCTTGCAGCAGTATTTGAGTTTACAGCGTGTGGGATGAGGATATAGTGCAGAAGATTTCCATTCAAGTCAGTTGTGATAAAAACGGGGGCAAATCTTGGGTAGGTCTCGTCAATGGCAAAAATTCGTATATTTTCACCAGAGACTTTGATATCTTCAATCTTCAAGAAACTCTTGTTCTTTTCACGCCTGGTTTCTTTTGCTGGGTCACTGATCACTTTTTCCCAATTGATCTGCAGATTGGGATTCAATTTGATCAATGATATGGTTCCGGGTTTATTCATCAGGGAAGAGGCAATCAATATGGAACCATCATTCATGGATATTGCCCTGGAGAAGACGTAATCCCCTTTATTCTTCCCAATGAAGTTCATATTGAGATTGGAAGATTCTATGTCATGTCTTTTGATAATATCCTTAACTGTATGGAACAGGAAGAAATAAGCAAGGGTAATGATGACTGCAACAACGATAAGGTCTTTCCAAATACTTGCCTTCAAATCTTCTCCTTATTCGGCAACCACGATAATGCCGGTTCCCTTCGTATTTCCGGCTTTCATGTCGAGATGCATGAAAACATGGCTCAAGGGGTAGGTAACCAGGTAATAAGGAATAAGCAAAGGGAAGAGAAGCATTGATTTTTTCAGAATGTTCATGGGTGTTTTCAAGGCAAGAAGCCAGTATAAATGTCCCCAGAATCCATAGGAATATTCAAAGGAAACGATCTTGAAGCCTGCTGATTCGAGTTTTGATATGATATCGGCTTTGGAATAACCTGCCCGAACATGTTCCTCAGTGAATTCTGCTGCCTTGTCGAGGTTACTTGGAGAGGAAATGATGAGCTTCCCTCCCGTGGAGAGAGCTTCCCTGAAATTCTTCATGACCTGCACATCATCTTCAATATGCTCCAGTATATCAACAGCGAGGATCAGGTCATATTTTCCCTTTGGAACATAATCCTGCAAGTCAGCCTGTCTGCATTTGAACTGCTCCCAACCTCTATCTTCTGCATACACTTTGAATGAGTCCATATAATCTGTCTTTAAGTCAACTGCAAGAACACGGGCTTGATTCCAGTGTTTCAAGATGAAATATGAATACTGACCAAAGCCTGCACCAGCATCGTAGAATCTTATTGGAAAGGAAGGTGGAAAATACTTTTTTATCTTTGCCTGAATATACCATTCACGGAGAAATAGCATATGCAGCAGTTTATAAAAAAGTACCCTTACAGAAGGTACTAAATCAATCAGAAAAGCCAGTTTATCTTTTATAACATCATATTTCATAACGAATCTCCAGGGTCAATCGCTTTTATTGACATTCATAATGGAATAAATTCGCTTTATGGTCTAATTGTCAATGATGATATTCGGAAGCACGATAAATCATATGCAAAAAGAAAGTGAGATCCCAGTCCTGGTATCTCACTTTCAGTTTATTTCTATAGAAGGGGCAGGTAGTTATTGAATCAATTTAAGTGAAGTTCAGACATTAACGGTGATGAACTTTGATGTGGTATCTTCTGCTGGATCCTGTTATTTCCTTCATGTGTGCTTCCCTGACCTTCAGGTTTGAATCCATTTGCATTCGAGGCTTTGGATAGGTCATAATCCAGTACCAGGTAATGATTGATCTCGGTATAGCCATTATCTACCCAGGCACTATAATTTCCATCCTGCGAGACGACTTTCACATCCCATTGATTTGGAGAGACCGTCCACACAACATAATGACCGGGGTCTATCGTACCGTAAAGATCATTGTCTCCCCAAGAACTATCACCGTGCGGGCTAATAAATACTTTCGTGATTGAGGAAGAAGAGTAGTTCCGTACTTTTATGGCAGCCCCGGTGGCTTCAATTCCATAACTTCTTGTTTCATTCAGATGCAGTACTGCATCACCGGAACTTGTGAAAACAAAATCTCCCGAAAGACTGAAGCTCACATTGCCCGTCATATCCTCCATTACCCAAGCCTGAATATATTGTTGATGAGCCATGACAGTTATTGGATCGTTCAAGCCGGGAATTGATACATCGACAGGACCTTCAGTGTTATTATTAAAACTCAGGCAACCGCGATCTGGATCAATATTCCTGATGGTTGTTTGCCCTTCATAAATATCATCTGTAAATGTAGCAGAATGTAGATATAAACCTTCGCAGATATATGTCGTTGAAATGGGAGTCGGATTCGTGACATGGTTATCCATATCGAATGTGAAAACCTGTGATGAATTCTGATTGACAGTACTATGTGAATGATCTGCTGTCCAAGTGATATTGATAGGTGCGTTGGTATTGTTCCGTATCTTCAGGTACCCCGAACCACCATAAGTATGATGCTGGTCATAATCATTATCATTATCATGAGTACAACTCAGCAGGAATGCAGACAAAATAAATAAACAGGATATGATGAAAGGAACTAACTTTTTATTTCTCATTTTCTAACTCCTCTCTTTTGGAATCACTCTCACATGATACCAACATAGACATAATAATCAGGAAAAGCCTGCTTAAAAAAATGAACTCTTACATAAAAGGGGAAATGATAGATGGAATTAATGAGCATGAGTAATAAAAACTTCCTTATTGATAGCGTCAATGGATCATAAATTTATCAGATTTGCTAACTCCTTTTACTGCAACAAGGCAGGAATCCACTCCCAAATAAAGATTGACGTTCAAACCTTTAATTAATTTCTTACATGCAGGAAGCAGGTCATACATTCCACCATTAATTTTCTTCAGAGGTATTCCATGAAAAAAATAGATCTTCATCTGCATACAACAGATTCAGATGGGCTCTATACAGCAATGCAATTGATCCAAGCTGCCCGCAAACATGGATACCATACTATTTCCATCACAGATCATGATACCATTGAAGGATACCGCAAGGTAAAGGATAAAGCCAAAGAACTGCAAATCAATCTCATTCCCGGTGTTGAAATCAGCAGTCATTATCAGGGTCACGATGTTCACATACTTGCCTATGGTTTTAATACCGAGCATAAGGAATTGCTTGATCTTCTGGATTATATTCATCAGGGAAGAATCTCCAGGGCAGAGAAAATGCTTGCTTATCTTGATAAAATAGGTATTCATATAAGTATGGAAGATTTATTCCGGCTATCAGGTGACCAGGACTTGTTGGGCAGACCTCATATGGCACGTGCGATGATGGAGAAGGGTTATGTACGTTCCATCAAGGAAGCATTCGATAAATATATCGGTGATCGTTGTCCAGGTTATGTCTCAAAACCTTCTCTTGAAGTTCCTGAT
>DAONDQ010000073.1:0-15053 GCA_035402645.1 Candidatus Cloacimonadota bacterium
CGCCAAGTCCTCCGTACTTTCAGTGTGCGGAGTCTCGGATATACCTGGAGCATGCGTGCTGAGCACATTGGCAGGAACTCGGAGGTCGAACGGTTGTCGATTCCCCAGATCTGCGGATCGGGGGTAATGCAGAATACAACCTGACCTTCATGGTTCTGGTAGAAATAGAAATTGGATGAACCGGGGGCTTTTCTCATGTCGATGACCATGGGTCCGAAGAATCTCTTCACCGGTTCCGTGATACCTGCTTCATGACAATCGGGATTGACAGGCAGGTCCAAACCCACCATCTTACCAATCGCCTTCGCATGGTTACCGGCAGCATTGATGACATGACCGCAGGCATAATTGCCTTTATCGGTCTGCACTTCAACGATCCTGCCGCCTTCCATCCTGATGCCTGTTACCGCTTCCTTGAATCGGTATTGGACACCCAGTCTCTTACTGCGAAAATAGAAGGCTGCATCAGTAAGGAGTGGTGAACAGCTTCCGTCTTCCGGGGAATATGTGGAACCGCGTAATCCGTTCATCTCGATACCGGGGACAAGTTCATTGTATTCTTCCGCAGAGATCCACTTGATATTGACACCGAAGGATAACTGAATCTTCATCAGGTCCTTCAGTTTCTTTTCATCTTCCTCTGTATAGGCTGGATAACTGTAACCGTTGGACATCCAACCGAGATCATCGCCATACATATCCTTCCAGGTGGAAAGGATTTCGATACTGCGCAGACAGGTTTGAATCTTGCCAAAGTCAGAGTGAGTAGCCCTTACTCCGCCGATTGCTTTCTTGTTATTGCCTTGACCTGTGCTGGTTAATTCATCGATCACAAGGACCTTGATCTTCTTTTCCGCAAGGTACATGGCTGTGGGTACACCCACTGAGCCTGCACCTATAATGATCACATCAAATCTATCGTTATTCATATCAAACCTTCTTCTTCGGCTCAGCGAATTTTTCAAGCGGTACTTCAATAAACACAGGACGCTTGGTATTGGGAACCACATCCTCGACCGGGATACCTTCTTCACGGAATAGCGCACGAATCATGACATCGCACGTCTTCGCTCCGCAGGGTCCCATACCGGCTCTTGTGATCGCCTTGATCTGGTTCAAATCAGTGATGCCTTCCCGAATGAGTTTCCTGACTTCACCGGCGGTCACTCTTTCGCAAAGACAGATCATGGAATCATCCGCCATACGATTTGATATGATGGGTTCAGGCAGAGGCTTTGTCACTTCTCTTGCCTGCACTCTAAAAGATGCAACTTTACGGGCAATATCCCTGGGAACCTGCACCTTGACCAACTGGGTCTTGAGATTTGGATTCTGCAGGATAGCCGTAACTTTTGCCTTCCCAAGGTCAATGCCTTCAATCTGCACAAGTTCTACTTCATCACCCACATTCACCTGCATATTGGTGATCTCATAAGCGATGGTAACAGTGGGATTATCCGCATCCTTCCTGTAATCCACAAGGGTGATCGCCAAGCCGGGGCAGATCAACAGGCATTTATTACAGCCGATGCACTTGCCCGTGTATTTGGGAAGACCCATGAGGGTACCGTCAAGTATGTTGATGGAATTTGTGGGACAAACCGTTGTGCAGGGATTGCATGGAATTTCCTGTAAGCAGTGTATGACAGGCATGACGCCTTCTTCCGGTCCCATTTCAGGATACGGGAAGATTCCACCCGGATGTGATTTCAGGACGCCTGCCTTCTGGTACCATTCATTCGGAATATCTTCCGCATCAGCACCAAGGTCTTTGGCTATCTTCAAACCCATGATCTTACCATTGAACATGGCAGATGAGGCTTCAGCGATTTCAAGGGCATCACCTGCTGCATAAATGGGAAGTCCTGCTTCTTCAGCTTCGATCGTAAATTCACTGAGCGGATCCAAGCCCACGGCAATGAGAATGGTATCGCAGGTAAAGGTCTTTTCGGTTCCGGGTATCGGTTTGAATTTGCTGTCCACTTCTGCAATGGTGACGGATTCAACAGATTCCTTTCCATTGGCAGAGAGGATGGTATGTGATGTATAAATGGGAACGCCAAAGCGAACCAGTTTGTCTGCATGTACCTTGTAACCACCGCATCTCGGCATTGCTTCCGCAAGACCGACGACTTGGATTCCCGCTTGTAATGCATGATAACCGGCAATCAGACCGACGTTGCCGCCACCGATGATGAAAAGCCTTTCGGTGGGTCGTACAAGGTCTCGATTCACCAAAGTCTGGAATGCACCGGCTCCATAGATTCCAGCAAGGGTATTTCCGGTGAAGCGCAGGAACTTCTCGCGTGCTCCTGCTGCATTCAATATGACCTTCGGACTGACGATCTTATATACTCCATCCTTCAATATACCGACTTTCTTATCACTGAAAACGAATAATGCAGTGCTATTGAGCCAGACTTCGATGGACGAAAGCTTGGAAACCTGTTCGGCAAGCAGTTTTCCTATATCGATACCACGGGTACCGGCATAGGAGTCTTCCTGGGAACCAAAGAACTTATGAGTCTGCAAGACAAGTTTTCCGCCGAGTTCATTCTTATCATCGATAAGGAGTGCATTCAGCTTGTGATTACCGAGTTGTATGGCGGTTGCAAGACCGGACGGTCCTCCACCGATAATGAGAATGTCTGTTTGAATTTCCTCAATAGATTCCAAAGAAGGAATTTCGCCTGTGTCGATTAGATCAGGTAATCCGTCGGCACTTTCCACAATCATGTTGGGTTTTACTTCCGTCATGCAGGATTTGACAATGATGCCGTTTGCAATGACAGAACACTTTGCACACTGCCCGTTAGCGCAGAAGATTCCCTGTGCTGAACCATCTTTGTGATGGTGTCCAAACACATGAATCCCATTGGCTATGAGGGCGGAGGCAATCATCTCACCTTTCTTTGCCGTGAGAAGGGTCTTGTTCCAGTAGAAGGATACATCTTCCCTTTCCGGCACGGTGAGAATCGGATGCGAAGCAATTCGATGCTGCTCCATGCCTCTATCTCCTTTCAGTTTAATTTGTATTCTGTCTTTAATTTTTGTGAGAGGAAACCATTGTCAAGGAAAAGAAAACATGGATTTTGTGTGATTCGAGTGTTTTTCTGGAAAGTGCGAAATGACTGGAAATTATATAAAATTATAAATGCTAATACCATCAATATGCGTGATTGTTTTGGAAAATTGAGAGAATCTCCTACTCTTTTTCGTTATCCGTAATCGAATATTTAATCTCCGTATTTCTTTGAAATCAGATTTGCTGAAATTTTCGCTGATTCATAGATTGTAGGTAAGCCTGAACCGGGATGAGTTCCTCCGCCAACAAGATAGCAATGGTCCAGTTCTTCAAACTTGTTATGGGGTCTGAAATATAGCATTTGTTCCAGAGAATGAGCTAAGTTGAAAGTCGCTCCTGTATAAACGTTATATGTATCTTCCCAATCAGATGGGGTGATGATTTTCTCAGTTTCAATATGCTTTTCAATATCTGCCATTTCAGGAATTCGTTTGGCAAGAGTCTTGATAACCAAATCACGGAATCTCTTCTTTTCCCTATCCCATTGTATGCCACTGAAATTGTTAGCGACCGGAACAAGGACATAAAGAGTCGACTTCCCTTCCGGGGCTAACGTGGAATCTGTAGCACATGCATTCTGAATATAGAAAGATGTATCTTCTGATAGAGTTTTCCTGTTGAATATATCTTCCACATTATTCCTGTAATCATCAGCAAAGAATATATTATGATGAGGAAGGTCATACTTCGTGTCCAGCCCAAGGTACAACATAAAAGTAGAACAGGAATATTGCTTTCTTTTCAGGTTCTTTTTGCTGTACTTTTTCAGTAGATCTTCGGGTACCAAATGTGACATTGAATAGGCAAAATCAGAATTGATGATCACTTCATCGGCATAATGCTTTTCTCCATTATCTAACATGATACCTTGCACAGCAGAACCATTCAGTAGTAATTCTTTCACAGGAGAATTCAGGTACAATTCACCCCCGTCCTCCTGGTATATCTTCGCCATTGCTTGAGAAATCTGATTCAACCCTCCAATGACGTGATGAATCCCAAAAGCATGCTCCACATAAGGGATCATGGTAAATGCAGCAGGGCATTCCCACGGAGACATTCCCAGGTACTTGGATTGAAAGGTGAATGACAATTTTAAGAGTTCGCTGGAGAAGTAGTTTCCCAGGTTCCCAAAAAGGGAGTGACCTATCCCAAGTATTGGAATGGCTCTCCTGAATTCCTTTGAGAGAAAGGTTCGAAAGTGATTATAATCCTTTTGCAAGCAAGGCTGTAACAGATCGAAACGGTGTTTTTCCTTTTGTTTGAATAAGTCTATACCTTTCTCTTCTCCCGGGAAGAGTTCAGCAATACTGGCTTTCATGTCATCCAAGTTCGTCAGGGCATGAAGAACCTTGTCCTTGAAATATAAATGGTACATTGGTTCTATCTTTTTGATATCCAAATAGTCGGAAGGTTTTCGTCCTGCTTCTGCGAAGACCTCATGTAAAATATAATCCATCATGAGGAATGTTGGTCCAAGATCAAAATGAAAATCACCCAGACGAAGTTCACTATTTCTCCCACCCACATGGTCCGCTCTTTCAAATACTTTTACCTTGAAACCACGATGCTGCAAGATGATCGCAGCAGTCAAGCCGCCTGGACCGGCACCTATGATAATTATCTCTGGATTGGTATTTGATTTCATATTCTTCCCCTTTATGTATCAATAATATAAAATGAATAGAAACACAGGTCAAGCAATAAAATGAGGATATGAACACTGGAAGATGAAGGAATGGACAATAAAGAAGGTAATTATTCTATTTTGGCAATCACACGATAATAGTACCTGATAAATGCGCTCCGAACAAAGGAATATGATAGGTTCCCCGACCAACTTGTTGTATCCTGCCAGGACGTTTCGAGAAATGGTGTCTCTGAATGTTGCACTTTATAATAGGTTGATTTTGTATAAACACTGGCAAAACCATCCCACATCAGAGTAACATTATCATTCGAGCCTTGTATCAATCTCACATTTTTGGGAGCACACCAGGCTTCCGTATATCCAACTCGCCATGGTGGGTTCACATTTGTTGCTTTTCTCATGACTGAATACCAGATGGCAAAGCCAAATTGTTGACCATCATTGATTGGAATCATCGTCGCACGATAAAGTCTCTGATCCCAATACTGAAAGTTATATCTTGCTGACAGGACAGGATGAGAAGCAAAAGACCATTGCAATCCGTCATTCGAGATACCGAGATATAGGTCGATGGCATTCGAACTGCCTATGGGCGTGTTATTATCAATCATCCAGTACTGGTTCCCGACCTTGACTACATTGATATGCCAGGATTCAGTCAGCGGATTGTTCGATGTGTCATACGTCAATGGCTGAATATTCGTCACAATTGAAGTTGACCATGGACCGAGAGGAGAATCAGCCGTTCTCATACGAATCAGTCTTGGAGAAACACTTGCATCAACAGTCCACATCATATACTGATTTCCATTATAGATGATTGCTGGAGATATGAATGTTTCATCATCCGAACTGGAAGACATGATTTCAACTGAAGGACTCCAGTTGATTCCATCCGTTGTGGATTTCACGTACAGTTTTTCTGTTGTACTATATATATCCCTTCTCCAAAGCAGGTACATGGTTGTATTGGTGGGATCCATGACCAACTCAGGGTCTGAGTAATAATCATTCGCTGAACTTGCATACGAGGCAACAGGATTCGTAAGCCCGGGAGGTACTATCCAGGTGGTCTTATCATTCGAGACAACAATGCATGGATTCTCGTATGTTGCATCGTTATTCGGAAAAGGGGTGAAAACCATCCAATACTTATATCCATTCCACCCATTCGGGAAATAGGCAACATCAGGATGAACGATCTCATTCACTCCCTCATATTGAAAGTAGGAAGGTATATCGAGCGGAGCAGAGGCATTTGATGCATAGAAATTATCCAGGTTCCCTATCATGAGACCAGCCTGTGTTTCCGGTTGGATGCTGTCGGTCGAATTAACCCAACCCGTTGCATTGATGATCTTTTCAGTTACCCCTGTCGTACTGATGTGAATACTTCCGTTATATGAACCTGCGATATTTCCGGTTAACCTGACATAAACACTACCATTATAATTGATAGGAAGGGACAGGCTCGCAGCCCAGGGATCAGCATTCGTTGTGGAATATGCATATCCCGAAATGGATGATATTTCTATACTTGAAATAAGATGACCGGATGTGATATTGAAAACTTGTGAGGTTGAAGGATTTCCCTGCATTGTGAAAAACACTTTCAGCGTCCCTGTCACTGACAATTCGGGAGGAGGTGGATTGACTGTACCTGACACACTCACGGTATCCGGTATTGCATCATTGCTCGTTAAGTACATATTTCCACCATATGAACCTGAGGTATTACCCTGTAGATGAATATAGATATATCCATCATAGGTTGGAGATAATGAAAGTGAATCGAGCCAGGAATTCTCATCCAGGGAGTACTGGAAACCTTCAACAGAAGAAACTGCAATATTCTCTGTCAGATTCGTTCCGTAAACATATACACGTTGTGATACGGAAGGATTACCTTCATTTGCTGTAAAGGAAGTCAAAGAACCTTCGCATGTCACTTTCCGCACAATCCGATTCACTACACCGGTCAGAAACTTATCCACTTGGGTTGCACCGTTACTCGTAAATGAAATCGTACCACTCAGTGAATCTACTGCATTGCCTTTCAACCTTATATAGAATGGCCCCTGGTAATTAATCGGTAAAGAGAGTGAATCAGCCCAAATCGTATCATTCTCTGAAAATTCATATCCTGCAAGTGGAGTAGTATAGGTTGAATCAGTCATATTCGAACAGTTTACCGTAAAATACTGTGATTCAGAAGGTGCACCAACAGTGGTGATAAATGTTCCCAACCATCCTTCCACCTCAATTTTGGGAGTAATTGGATTAACCGCACCATACAGGTATTTATTCACGTCAGTGGCACCTGTACTGGAGAATCTGAGGTATCCTTCCGCATTGCCGATGGAATCACCTTTTAGTCGTATATAGATCCTACCTTCAAATTCGATTGATAATGCAAGTGAATCACTCCATACCGTGTCGTTGCTGGAAAATTCAAATCCGGTAACAGGATTGACCTTGATACCTTCAGTCAGATTGGTTCCTGAAATGTAATAATACTGTGATTCGGAAGGAGTTCCTATGATCGTGCTGAACTGCCCGACCCATCCATCGACACTGATCACCGGCATTACCGGATTTACTTTACCGGAAACATACTTTTCTGATTGCGGTGCATCACCGCTTGAAAAAACGACATTACCATCAACTGTACCCAATTCCTCGCCCTTTAACCGAATAAACATCGGTCCACTATATGACGGTGAGAAAGAAAGAGTATCAGCCCACGTGCTATCATTGATGGAATATTCAAAACCTGATACAGGAGAAACCCCAATATCAGAAGTCAGGTTTGTTCCTGTAATGGTGATGAATTGAGATTCAGAAGGCTTACCCATGGTTGTGATGAACTGGCCCAGCCATCCTTCGATACTGATGGACTGGTCGGACCTTGCCATCATGAGTTCCCTGATATTAACATTTGTTGTATTATTCGACCTGGATGATTTGATTTCCTTTGCATGGTTTACGACGTCAGGAATATACAGATAATCGAAATCAACCGCATATAAAGCACATGCGGTGAGTAAAAATAACAGGTATACAATTCGATTCATCTGCATATACATTTCCTATCTCAAATTCTCCAAATCAAAATATGTGAAAGAGATTACTCCACCTTCGCCAGGACTCTGAAAAATCTCTTTAAATTAGCGTTTTTTGCGACTGATAATGACAGATTCGATGACCAGCTTGAAATATCCTGCCATGAACCTTCGACGAATGGTGTTGCCGTTTCCTGAACTTTATAGTATGTCGATTTCAAATATACAGAAGCAAATGCATCCCAGAGTATGCTGAGACTATCCTGCCGGGTCGAAAGCATCCTTGTATTCTTTGGTGCACACCAGGCTTCCGTGTACCCTATCCGCCAAGGCGGATTTGTGCCTGTCGCCTTTCTCATTACAGAATACCACAGTCTAAATCCGATCTGCTGTCCATCATTCACCGGAATGATACAGGCTCTGTAAAGTTTCTGATCCCAATAGAGATAATTATTTCTCATATATAGGACAGGATGATTTGCAAATGTCCAATGAATTCCATCATTTGAGTTTCCAAGATAGAGATTCACTCCATTTGATCCACCCATCACAGTATCGTTATCGATCATCCAGTACTCATTCCCAACCATGGCGACATTGATATGCCAGGTTTCTGTTAAGGCTGTACCGCCTGTATCATAGGATAAAGGATGAATATCGGTTGCCGTTGAACTTGACCAGGGTCCATAAATGGAACTGGCCGTTCGCAAGCGAACGATCCTGGGTGAAGGCTTCACATCGACAGTCCACATCATGTATTGACCATTATAATAAATGACTGCCGGTGATATCAGGGATTCTATATTGGGATTTGTGGAAAGTACCTCCACTCTGTCAGTCCAAGTGATACCGTCTGAGCTTTGACGGACATATAGTTTTTCGAACTGATTATTCTTGTATCTTCTCCAAAGCATGTACATCGTGCTCTTATCAGGGCTCAGGAGTATTTCCGGATCTGAATTATAATCATTCGAACTGGAATTGAATGAATCAACAGGGTTCGTTAATCCGGGAGGATCGATCCAGGTCACATTATCATTCGAAACTGCCAGGCAGGGATTCTCATATGTTGCATCATTATTCGGGAATGGTGTATGCGCCATCCAGTATTTATATCCATGCCAGCCATTGGGTTCATAGATCACATCCGGATGCACAATCTCATTTACGCCAGCATATTGGACGTAACTTGGAATATCAAGTGGAGCAGCAGCATTCGTGGCATAATAATTATCGAGATTTCCGACGGTAGAACAAAGCACCGTAGAAAAACTTAACAAAATCAGTGCGAACGAGAGATTTTGTTTGAACCGCATGATTAAATTCCTTTCTCTGTTTTTACAGATAATAAGCCTATCTATTTTGCAATAGTATAGTGCAACGAACATTCCAATCAAAATAAAATCAAATCCAGCACCTCATGGATGAACCAAAATACCAGTTCCAATCAGTATCTTAAGTATCTGAAAGAAAAATCAGAAAGGATGAAAATGAAGTGATTATCAGTAAAATGAGGAGGAATTTCAACAATCCATGTTGATTTTTTGACACATTTCTATGACTTGTGTCACAATATGGCGTCCCTGAGACGATTTGAACGTCCGACCTTCACCTTCGGAGGGTGCCACTCTATCCAGCTGAGCTACAGGGACGCATATAATCACATTCTCGTGCATATCAGTCTGTGTCAAGATACAAATTATAGGACAAAGAAAAACGAAATATTATTTGCAGCAAAAATCATTATACTATATTTGGTGAATGCATATAAAAGAAGGAATATGCATAAGGAGTTTCTTATGAAGAATTCTCATCTTTTATTTTTGCTGCTGTTGTTATTCAGCAACATTCTTTGGGGATACCAGTGGAATGCCTACGGACCTGACAATGTACCCATCTCTAAAGCCGATTGGCACATCCCTGCGGTATTGGTAAATGGTGATATTTACTTGCAGGAAAACGGTAACTGGGGACCTTACTCCTATATGAACCTGGATGTTATCGACTTCGTAAGTTATAATGCCGACAAACTCATGGTCATTCTTGGCACTGGCAGCAACAGTGACGGAGTCTATTTCTTCAATCTTCAAAACCATACGTTTCAATTACTGCGCTGGACAATGAACCCTATCTTTGTGAAGTATTGCAGCGCAGATTCTAAATATTATGTAGGCGGCTTGGAAGGTCTTTACAAAACGACTGATGGAACAGACTGGACAGAAGTTTCGATACCCGGGACAGGTTCTGTAACAGATTTCGCTAATTATGGCAGTCAATTTATCGTAGCAAAGAACAACCAGGTATGGCACTCCCCGGACGGAGGTTTTGCGTGGATTCAATCACCTTATGGCAGCCTCATTCATAACTTCCGCTTTGATGATGAAGGGGTAGCCTTTGGTATTATTAATGCCGGAACATATTCTGACGGTATTTGGCATTCCTTTGATTATGGAGCTAACTGGACTGTAATTGAATGGACACTGCATGTCTCCTGTATAGGTCCCAAATTTAATAACAACGTCGTCTTGGGCTGGTATAATGGCGAAGGTTCTCAAACTGGTGTGGGTATGACTGTTCCAGGTGGTGATTTTGTGACATTAAACACTGGGTTGCCAAATCTCAACATCAAGTGCATGGATGATTTTGACCTGATCAATACTCCCTCTTTCTGGGTAGGTACGGATAATGGTGCCTATTATTGCACGGGATTCCTGACAGACAACGAGGATCAAGTGCAGTACCCTGAAGTGCACTCTACGCTGACTAATTACCCGAATCCCTTCAATAATTCTACAACCATCACGTATAAAGCATCTCATGTTTTGCCTGAGTTGAAGATATCCATATTTAATATCAAAGGTGAACTTGTCTTTCAAAAGGAACTAAAAGGGTCGACGAATGTTCAATGGAATGGTGAAAATGAAGATGGAGAACAGGTTTCCAGCGGCTTATATCTGAGTCGCATCAGCTCTGGAAATCATGTTTTGGCGATAAGACGAATGGTGAAAGTAAAATAATGCTATAAAAACAGAAAAGCCGTGGTTTCCCACGGCTTTTCCATTATATCTGCGACATTATTCGATTGCGATTTGCTTTTGAGGTTGGGTTTCCTTTTTCGGGATATTCAGAACAAGAATTCCGTCTTCCAACTTTGCAGTGATCTTATTACCGTCACAAGATTCAGGTAAATAAAGGGAACGGATAAAATTACCACTATATCTCTCGCAACGATGAATCGTGCCTGTATCTTCCACTTTTTCCTCTTCCCGTGTGGCAGCGATTGTCAACTGGTTATCCTGCACGGAAATTCGAACATTCTCTTTCTTGAATCCCGGCACATTTGCCTTGATTACAAATTCCTTATCATTCTCGATGACATCAATTGCCATGCCTCGAGTTTCTGTCTTGCCATTGGTCTCTTCAGCCCAGAAGTTATTCATGAATTCATCAAACATGGATAACACTGGGAAGAACTCTCTACTTTTCTTTAAAGGGACGATCTTCATAATAACCTCCAATTAATTTCTCTTTTTACTTTTTCTAATTACACCCATATGATAATCGGTCCTTGAGAAAAAGCAAATAATTTTTAGCAGTCTTTTATTGCGTTTGCTTATTTATACTTAATATACTCATTATATCAGCATCTATAATTTTGACTTATCGCTGCTTTATTACCATCGTCACCAGTAACCTTCTGCTCTTCTCCATGTCATCCTTGCGAAACTTGCACTGAGCTTGACGAAGTGTCGAGGATCCATGTCCCAGTTCTCTGTTCCCTATTCCCTTCTGCCACAGCGTGAACAGCACGAATGTGCTGACATCGAAGTTTGAAAAATTTAGTTATTTTGAAGCCTGTTTATGCTTAATCAGGTACAGATGTCTTAAGGTTGTGGCAGAAGAGTTTTCTTGTTACTTCTTTGACGATTCAAAGAAGTAAATATCCGATTCGTGGGTACGAAAACCCACTCAAATAACAAGTCGGATAACCTGTGGTACAACAATGCCCGCAACGCACAGGGTGCGTTGTGCCACCTCACGGGGTGAGGCGTTCCCTTCCGGTTGCTGCAACTCATTTGATGATACAAAGAAGTAAAATATTTAAGAGACGCCCGTATAGGGCGTCTCTACAACATACAAGTCGCTTCCGAAGTTTAGCATGGAACATCCTTATCGAAATCCAAGCCAAAACCAATGCCATACCAATTCCTTCCCAATCCAGAGAGATTGGAATGAGATTGGAAAGGGATTGGTATCCCATTGGAAAGAGATTGGAATGAAGAATGTTTGGGTATGGCTTTTAAGAGCTGCGAGGTGCAAAAGACTATCTTATATTGTCTTTTGCACAATCAGGAGTAGTGCTCATGATCATTAATGAGCTTTGATAAGGGGCATTAGTGATAATAACCCCTACATTACCTCAATATTGTGTCACCCGCAAGGGGTTCCATTCTTTCTTCATTCACTACCCATAGCTCACGCTATGGGCTATGAGGTTTCACCATTTCATGGTTCTTGTAGCGCTCAACCTACGAATGAGCCAAATCAAGACTGCCGGGGACGTCAGTCCCTACGATACTGGGTCTGCTGTCCTCAATAGCCTTACGAATTGAATCCTCATTGCGGGATAACAAGTGCTTCATTTCTTTTTCCTTTGCTTTGTATTTATCACCTCTTGACGATATATGAAAAGGGAATAATGGATAAACGATTCTTGCTTGAGAGCGTTGGTGTGAATTTACAATCTTGAAATGAAAATAAACTTAAAATATAAATTAAATATTATTATTTATTAAAAATAAACTTGACACCTGAATCGATATATTAATAAATAAAGATGTCTATATATTCTTGGGATAGACAATAATATAACGGAGGAAATTATGAAACGCGTAATGCTTTTCGCAACACTCTTCACACTCACTTCTATCTTGTTCTCACTTCAAACCCTGTATGTCAACATCGCATCCACAACACCGGGGAATGGCAGTTCCCCCTCAACTCCACTTCTGCAAATAACATCGGCAATTGACGTCATGAATCCGAATGATGCAGTCAGGATTGTTGTATATCCTGGTGATTATAACCCTATCGTGATTCATAACAGGACTAACAATCTGACAATTGAAAGTCTTTTTACAGATACCGCTAACCAGTCCTATATCAGTTCCACCATGATTCATGGAACCAATGGAAGCAGTTATCAGACGAGGCATGCTGCCTGTACAATTTATAACTGTTTCAACACTGGTACCACCATAACGATCAAAGGTATGACGATGAAGGATGGTGGGGGATTTTACTTCACTGATAACGGTTTCAATCAGCAAAGAGGAGGAGGAATCTTTGTTGGCGATGCAGTGAATGTGAACATTGATCATTGCAATGTAAGGGACAACACAGCTCTGCATGGTGGAGGAATTGAACTTTATCATGGTTCATCCGTCATCAGTAACTGTAATATTTTCGGAAATTCAGCGGTTGAATATCCTAATCAACAATATTCACCTTTGGGGGGTGGAATTTCGATTGAAGAAGGTGATCATAGCATTATAAACTGTAAAATCTATGATAATACAGCCACAACAGGAATGTCGGGAGGTATAGATGCAGGTACAGGTATATTTACAGAATCTAATGAGATGCATGTAACCATCATGAACTCGCAGATTTATGGGAATACGGCTGCTTATTATGCAATACGAGCGCAATCAGTCTTTGTTTTTGCCGGTCATGACCATATGACTTTTGATATGGAAAGCAGTACTGTTACGAACAATCAGGTATTGGGAGAAAATCCCTGTGCCCTGTATTTTGACCGTACTGGAAATATGCCATGCGGTTATGTGACTTTATCGAACAGTATTATATATGGGAATGTGAATGGGCAGAATTCGATCATCCCGAACCAGGTGGTTCGATATGGTTATAATCATCATAGTTACAGGTATTGTGATATTGGAGGGTCTATATATGCGGATGAAGTGGTAGGTGTAATCGATTCTGATCCCAAGTTTATGAATGTGGGGACCAATGACTATTCATTAGCCTGGGAATCGACACGTAAAAGTCCGTGTATCGATTCAGGAGACCCGACGATCATCGACCCGGATAATACGCATTCCGACATGGGGGCGATTACATTTACCCAGGATACATTCCATTACACATTCTTTGGGACTAACAATTCACATAACGGTTGGACCTGGCTTTGTTATCCTGTTCTGGATGTCTATGATACCCACCCTCAGATAGGAAATGTAATGCAGCATCTAGCGCTGACAGGTGTGCTTGACCATGAGGAGTGGTTTGCTAATAACTCTCCATCATTCTACCAATTTATAACTGGTTATGGTTGGACAAATTCCAACTTCATTATCACCTCACCACAGGGATTTAAAGCACAGATTGTGACACCTGAGAATTACAACGATTTAGTAATAACAGCTCCCAGGTGTGATCCCAGTACAACGTTTTCTCTTGCTGGAAATTACGTTGAGAATTGGGTCGGTTATTTCCTCAAGGAATCACAGTCACCCGAGGATGCGCTTCATTCCATCTGGTCGAATGTATATTCCATCGAAACCCAGAACTGGGCGATGGTCAGGATCAAGAATGGCTGGATGGTCTCGGGTGGTAAGAGAGTGCTCAATGATGGTGATATGGCAATCATCAAATGTTATAATGCAGTGCCAGGCTTTGCCTGGAACATGCTCATGCCGACTCAGCGTATGACAAGACAGTTGCCCGAATATTTCACATTTGTGGAGCAGGCAGATTATCTTCCTGTTTTCATCGAAAATGGCGAAGAACAGGATTTGAAGGAAATTGCCATTTATGCCAATGGTATCTGTAAAGGAGCAGCAGTAGTCGAAGATACCTTAACAGAGGTGAATGCCTATGTGCTCGATCTTCCTGAAGACACGGAGTTGGAAATTGTAAAATATTATGAATCGAAGGCACCACTTCAGCATATATCCACAGCCTGTGTATATGACCCTGATACACAGTTGATATCACAATCAAAGATCAAACTTCACAAACAGGATGACTATCTTTATGTCGGGACAGAGCATTCGCACATGGCACCTACACAACCTACACCGTTGAAAATGTCATGTTACCCGAATCCGTTCAATCCGGCAACAACCCTTGAATACAGCTTATCGAAAGCGGGAATATCATCCCTGCAGGTTTATAATCTGAAAGGACAACTGGTGAAGACTTTGTGGAATGGCTGGCAGGCAGAGGGTTC
>DAONDQ010000074.1:0-14997 GCA_035402645.1 Candidatus Cloacimonadota bacterium
ATATTCTGCAGTCAACACTCATGGGCATGCGAATCTGTGCGAAAAAACTGGTCATTCAACCTGACCTGTGTATCATTGACGGGAATAAAATTCCTGCCAATATGCCGTATCCGAGTCAATCTGTCATCAAGGGTGATGGCACCCATGCCTGCATTGCTGCAGCCTCCATCCTTGCAAAGGTGACCAGGGACCGGATCATGATTGCCATGGATGCCCAATATCCCGGTTACGGTTTTGCACATCATAAGGGCTACCCAACCAAAGAGCACATGGAAGCCATCGAGAAACTGGGAGTACTGAAAGAACATCGCCAATCCTACGCACCGATTTCACAGTTGACATTTAGGTTTGATTCTGCTAATAATTGATTTTGATATTAACATATTTTCGATAGAGGAATCACAATGGAATGGAATCAGAAACTCCATGAGTATTTTTCCCTGAATGCCGAGAGAATCGAACATTCACCGGAAGATATCATCCTTGCTTATTATAATCACCTTCATTATACACTGGGTAAAGATACCTACTCCTACACTCCGCTCGATGCCTATATGAGCCTTGCATATGCTGTACGTGACCAGTTGATCGCCAATTGGCTCAAGACTCAGCAGCAATATTATAAGGATGATGTCAAACGGATGTATTATCTTTCCATGGAATATCTCATGGGCAGGACTCTCGGCAACAGCCTGATCAATCTCGGTTTGCTGACGAATGCTCGAGATGCCATGCATCAGATTGACTTGTCATTGGAGGAAATCCAGGAACTCGAGATCGATGCAGGTTTGGGAAATGGCGGTCTTGGCAGACTTGCCGCCTGTTATCTCGATTCCATGGCAACGCTTCAAATTCCCGGTTTTGGTTATGGAATCCGTTATGAATATGGAATGTTCTTCCAGCATTTTCTGAGGGGATGCCAGGTGGAAACTCCGGACAACTGGCTTCGCTACGGCAATCCCTGGGAATTAGCCCGTCCTGAACTCCTCTTCCCCGTTCGCTTCGGCGGACAGGTTTCCACTTCTCTCGATAAGGAAAAACATATCCATTATCATTGGAAAGATTCGGAAATCGTCATGGCTATGGCTTACGATACCCCCATCCCCGGCTACCGGAACAATACCGTGAACACGCTCAGGCTCTGGTCTGCCAAATCCTCTCGTGATCTCAATCTCGATTCCTTCAACAAGGGTTTATATATCGACGCTGTAGTAGAAAAAGACCTCTCTGAAACCATTTCCAAAGTACTCTATCCAAATGATAAGACAACCGAAGGCAAGGAACTGCGTCTCCGCCAGGAGTATTTCTTTGTCTCGGCAACTCTCCAGGATATCTTCCGAAGATTCGAGAAGATTCAATCTGATTATGACCTGTTCCCGGAAAAGATCGCCATTCATCTGAATGATACGCATCCCGCGATTGCAATTGCTGAACTCATGCGTATTTTCATGGATGATAAAGGACTTACCTGGGACAAATCCTGGGAAATCGCCAACAAGGTTTTTGCTTTTACCAATCATACGATTTTACCGGAATCCCTTGAATCATGGAGTTCGGACATCATGCAGCGCCTTCTGCCAAGGCACCAGGTCATTATCACTGAAATTAACCGCAGATTCCTTGATCGTGTGATCCACCTTACCATGAATGACCCGGCAAAAGTCCACAATTTGAGTATTATCACTGAAAGTCAGCCATCCAACATCCAAATGGCAAAACTGGCTATCGTGGGAAGTCATTCAGTTAATGGAGTGTCAAAATTGCATACGGATTTGCTGAAGACTCGTATCTTCAAGGAATTCTATGAACTTGAACCGGAGAAATTCATCAGCATCACGAATGGAATCACGCAACGGCGATGGCTCATGCTCTGTAACCCTCGTCTTTCGGAACTGATCACCAACAAGATTGGAGACGATTGGGGCATGGATCTGAGTCAGTTGAAGATGCTCTTGGATCACATCGATGAGCCGGATTTCCTGCAAGCCTGGCAGAAAGTTAAAAATGACAATAAGCATGAATTCTCGGCCTGGATCAAAGAAAAACTGAACTTCACGATTCCAACAAACAGCATCCTGGATTTCCAGGTGAAACGTATCCATGAGTACAAGAGGCAACTTCTGAATATACTGCATGTCATTCACCTGTATTGCAAGATTCTCAAACATCCTGATATCGACATGATTCCACGTACCGTCATATTTGCCGGGAAAGCAGCCCCGGGTTACGACATGGCTAAACTCATCATCCATTTTATCAATTCAGTAGCCTATATTGTAAATCATGAACCCAGGATGAAGGACAAGTTAAAGGTCATTTTCATCCCGAATTATAATGTTACCCTAGCTGAAAGGATCTTCCCTGCAGCCGATCTTTCTGAGCAGATATCCACTGCAGGTATGGAGGCATCCGGTACGGGAAATATGAAATTCTCACTGAATGGCGCTCTGACCATTGGTACCCTCGATGGTGCCAATATCGAGATCAGGGAGGCGGTTGGCGCTGACAATTTCTTCCTTTTCGGGAATACTGCCGATGAGATCCAGGAACTGAAGGTAAAGAGATATAATCCCCGCTCATATTACATGAACGATGAAAATATCAGGGAAGTTCTTGATCTCATCGATATCGGTCATTTCGACCTCGGGAAACCGAAAGTATTCCAGCCAATCATTGATTCATTATTAAACCAGGGTGACCAATATTTCCTGCTTGCCGATTTCGCTTCCTACATTTCCTGCCAGGAAACTGTGGAAACGGAATACAGAGATCAGCATAATTGGACAAGAAAGTCCATCATCAATGTTGCCAACATGGGTGTATTTTCATCAGACAGAGCTGTGCAGGAATACACCGAAAAAATCTGGAAAGTAAAACCAATACCGATTCCATAGGATACATGGCTGGCTCTTTAGTACTTTGATCCCGTAAGAGGAACGTATAAGACTTTCCATAAGAATAATTGAGAAGTTGCCTTGGAACCTTACGCATACCAATCCCTATCCAATGGGATTTCAATCCCATACCAATCTCGTTCCAATCTCGAAAGATTGGAAAGAGATTGGTATAAGCTTGGTAAGAGCTTGGATTGTAATTGGAATATTCTCGAGAATTCGGTTATCGTAAGGTACTGGGTATGAACCAGAGTTGAAAAATGAATCTCAGCGTTTATATAAGACAAAGAAAAATTCAGGGAAATGAGACTTATAATAACAAAAATCCTTTGACAAATTTCATATGGAAAGAAAGTTGTAAGAAAAAAAAGAGTGGGAGGAATGATGTCTGACGAAAGCAAAGATATCCAAGGCACCACCAAACCTAAAGCAAAACCGCAACCTAAAACCGATGATGATGCACCTATCGTAAGAAAGACCCGGTTTTCACTTCTTGAGCTGACCATGATCCTGATGATTGTTGGAATCATTCTTGTTTTCTGGTTACCCATGAGAGCGGATAAGATCATGGCAGGAAAGGTTGCCGTGGCGATCGATCAAATCAACCAGATCGCAAAAGAAGATAATGAATTCAAAACTCAGACAACATTCTATCTCGATGATATCAACCAGATGAACATATATAAGAAATTGGATCAGCGTTATTTTACTTATGCACTGACTGATTCTGCCTGTGTGATTGCAACATCCACACCAGCATTCGGTGTCAAGGACGCAAAGATCATTTTCCGTTTGCCTACAGGACCCTTTGAGGTAGGTACGGATGATGTTTCGCAAAAGTACATCGACCAAAACTGGTTGCCATAATATTTTTCAATCAGGAAACCCCCTTTATGGGGGTTTTTTTATGACTATATGGAGATAGGTTGGGATGTGGAGTTTCATTAAGACCCTTCTGAAACAACTCGGTTATCCGCAGATTATCGTTCTTATGACGATGGAAAGCACATTTCTACCGGTTCCTTCGGAATTGGTGGTTCCACCTGCTGCTTATCGTTGTTCACAAGGTGAAATGAACCTATTGCTGGTGATACTATGCAGCACTCTTGGCAGCCTGATTGGAGCCACAATTAACTATTTGCTTGGTTATTTCCTCGGACGTTCCATTATTTACTCATTAGCAGACACCAAAGTCGCAAAAATGCTCTTCATTAACCGGGGAAAATTGGAAAAGGCAGAGCATTATTTCAATCATTACGGTAAATCATCCACTTTCATTGGTCGTCTGGTACCGGGAATCAGGCATTTGATCTCCATACCTGCCGGTATGGCAAAGATGCCTTTTATCACCTTTGCGGGTTTTACCGTACTCGGATCCTTTTCCTGGTCAGCAATCCTTGGTGTTTTAGGATATTTCTTCGGTGCCAACCAGAATCTGTTGAATCGTTACTATCGTCAGATCAGCATTGTCTTGCTGGGGATTTTTGTTTTGTTCGTTATTTACCTGGTTTGGATTGGATTCAGAAGGAAGAAAAAATAGGGACGAATGATCGAACAATCGTTTATAATATAAAAAAAAGCCCACATGATGTGGGCTTTTCTTATTGATGAGTTTTATATTACTTTCAGTTCCTTACCAATCTTGTAGAACTTATCCAATGCAAATTCCAACTGTTTCTTAGTATGTGTCGCCATGAAACTTGTACGGATCAGGCATTGTGAAGGCGGAACGGCAGGTGGAACGACAGGATTGATGAAAACACCTTCTTCTGCCAGAAGCTTCCACATTTTGAAGGCAATCATGATGTCACCTACATGAAGCGGAACCACCGGTGAACAGGAAAGACCTGTATTGTAACCCATATTTTTAAAGCCTTCCAGCATGAAGTGCGTATTATCCCAAAGCTGTTGAATTCTTTGCGGTTCTTCCTTCATGATCTTGATAGCTTCCAGGACAGTCGCTGTCGATGCCGGAGGAAGGGAGGCACTGAAGATCAGAGGACGGGAGTTATGCTTGAGATAATGAATGACATTCTCGTCGGCTGCAATAAAACCACCCACAGAAGCAAGGGATTTACTGAAGGTTCCCATGATGATATCTGTCTGGTCTGTCAAACCAAAATGAGCGGCAGCACCAGCGCCAAATTTACCAAGAACCCCGAGGGAATGTGCTTCATCTACCATAAGAGAAGCGCCATGTTTCTTGATCACAGGCATCATAGCCGGCAAGTCGGCAATATCGCCTTCCATGCTGAAGATACCATCGACCACGATGAGCGCATTCTTGTTTTCTATTTTCTGAAGAACTTTCTCGAGACTCTTAACATTGTTGTGACTAAAACGAAGCATCGTACCATAGGAAAGCTTGCAACCATCGATGATGGATGCATGATCCAATTTATCGGTGATAATAAAGTCATCTTTCAGGACGAGCGCTGATATGGCACCAACATTAGCCTGGTAACCAGTTGGAAAGGAAAGGGCTGCTTCCTTCCCTGACAAAATGGCAAGCTCTCTTTCAAGTTCTATATGAATATCCAGAGTTCCATTCAAAAAACGTGAACCTGCGCAACCGGTACCATATTTCTTCAATGCTTTTATTGCAGCTTCTTTGACACGGGGATGAGATGTGAGACCAAGATAACTGTTTGATCCCATCATCAGCATTTTCTTTCCGTCGACTAATACTTCGGTATCCTGTTCGGAACTGATCTCACGAAAATAGGGATAATAACCGATCTTCATCATTTTTCGTGCTTCATGATAATGATTGCATTTTTCCAATAAACCCATGATTTCCTCTATTTATATTATTTCGAAAGCTTTCAAATTTTGACGTAATATTCGGAATAGACTGTAAACCAAGAATACTACAGGTACTGATACCAGCATCCCGACAATTCCAAAGACAAAGCCACCTGCCATCACTGTCAATAAAATAATCAGCGGGTGCATATTCGTATTTTTACCTACAACAGTAGGATAAACAATGTTGTTATCAATAACCTGAACTGCATACATGCCCAAGCCGGCATAAACGATATAGATCAACGGCTTACCGCTGATCAAGACTGAGAGAATGGCGAATGCCGCTCCCATCCATGGTCCAAAATAGGGGATGACATTCATGAAACCTGCGAATACCCCTATCAGGACACCATAATTGATTCCAATCGCTGAGAGGATGACAGACGCAAGAGTACTGACAATAATGACTTCAATCATCATGGCTCGCAGATATTTGCCGGCAACTTCATCTGTCTTCTTGATGAGAATCATGACCAACTCGAAATAACGGTTCGGAACGAGGCTGACAAGCCCGCGTATGAAGAGGTGATCATCCTTCAAAAGGAAAAAGCCAAGCAAGGGAATGACAGCCACGAAAGAGATTGCGGTTAAAATATTTCCTGAGTATTTCATAATGATCTGTGGGAAGTTGGCAAAGAAGTCCTTGATGGACAGAAGCAAGCTGCTGTAGTAACCAGTCAGGTTAATGAACGGTATCTTCTGCTGAAGGATGAGAACAGAGTTCTTCATATCCTGGACAAAGCTAAGTTTTTCTAACTGCATATCCGGACCGATATTGGTGGCTTTGAAGACATCCAGTAGATTCTGTGCTTGTTGAGTAACCTGCGGTAAAATGGAATTGACACCCCAGGCAATGAGCATCGCCAAACCTATATAAAGGACAAGTATAGACATCAGGCGGGACAAACCGCGGTTCTCGAGAAAAACAACCACCGGATTCAGGATATAAGCAAAAACAAGCGCTACGATCACATAACTGAAAACAGTCCGGTATATGAAGATACCCACACCAATCAAAACAAGTGTGAGAATTATATAGAGCCATTTAGCTAATTTCATCTTCCTGCTCCGGTTCGCTTTCCTTCAGTTGATGCATGATGAATCTGCTGAACGAGATACATAATCCATACAGAATTTTGATCCCGGCTCGCGGATCCCTCTTGATGAACGATTTAAAATCATACTTTGATATCGCCAGAAGCTCACAATCAGTCTTCGCAACGGCACTGCTCCATCTTTTGGTACCCAGGAACAATTCCTCGATACCAACATATTGGTACTTGGATAACACCATAAGTGGCTGTTTCGAATGCCGGTGGGGTAATAACTCGATTTCACCCTGTTTGATGAAGTAAAGGACAACCTGCGGATAATCTTCCTTGAAGATGAATTCTCCAGCTTTAAAACTTCTCTTGTGTATGAATTTTGAGAACATGATGATTTGTGTGTTTGTCAGAGATTTCAGAAAAGAGATCTTCTTCAGGAACTCTTCATCTGCTTTTAATTTTGGATTAAAGGTAAGAACATCGGTCACTTTTTTCCACCAGGACATACAAACCTCTCTTTTTATTGGTTTTGCCAGCCTTCTTCCCCGATCAGGGGGACAAATGTGCAATCACCATGATACGTTGTGATGGTTTTACCGTTGCTTTTTTCCACCAGAATAAGCCTCTGATATGCTCTCTCCCCAACGGGTATCACAAGTCTGCCGTTTTCAGCAAGCTGATCGACCAGTGATTCAGGAATCGTAGGTGAGGCAGCAGAAACAATGATCTTATCGAATTCCTTCATGGGAGGATAAGCTTTTTTCCAACCTTTCGTACCATCCCCCACCTTGAAGTGAATATTTTGATAATTCAAGTTCTTTAACACGATCTTCGCTCTTTGTAATAAAACTTCGATCCTTTCTATGGTAAAGATTTCTTTTGCAAGCATGGACAAAAGTGCAGTCTGATAACCAGAACCAGTTCCGATCTCCAGGACATTGTCAGTATCCTTCACCTGCATCAATTCAATCATAATGGCAATCATCAGCGGCTGGGAAATGGTTTGTTCTTCTCCAATCGCCAGGGGTTGATTTCTATAGGAATACTCTCTCATGAGTTCAGGAACGAACTCATGTCTTGGAACTTCTGAAAATGCATCGAGAAGACGTTCATCCCGAATCCCGTCCTCCCGGAGTAATTTCACCAACCAGCGTCTTTGATCTTCATACTGCATTGGTGTCTAATCCGCCCTGATATCTTTCATAACCAGGTTTTCCTTTTCTTCGAGCCAGCCAAGGATCTTGGGGAAAGCATCTCCCTTCGTGAAATTAAAACCGATCGGAGTCAGAGAAATGTAATTATCCATGACTGCTTCGGCATCCGTTCCTTTTTCAATATTCCAGATTGGTTTATCACCACCGACACGATAGATGATCTTGTCATCAACTGCAGACTCTATTCTCACAAAGTTCTCATATTTCCGATGACCGGTTTTGGTGATTCGAAAGCCTTTCACTTCAGGTATTGTGACATTAGGTACATTGATATTGATGATCTCATGATCGTTGATGAGAAGGGGAAATTCATGCTTCAGCATTTCACTGATAAAATACGCTGCTGTCTCGTAGTTATGTGGAGGAGCGCCATTCACCGATACCGAGAGAGCCCTGAATCCCATGAACATGGCTTCTAGTGCTGCTGCTACTGTACCCGAATATAGCACATCTTCACCCATGTTCTGCCCAGCATTGATACCTGAAATGACCAGATCGACACCATCTTTCACAATCACTTGCGAAGCGATGATCATGCAATCTGCGGGAGTTCCGCTGACTGCATAGGTTGCAGGGGCTATTTTTTCCGCTACGAGCGGTTTTCGAAGTGTGATTGAATGAGAAGTACCGCTTCTCTCCTGGTCAGGGGCAACAATGACCACATCGTGTCCTGCATCAGTTAGAATACGGGCAAGAGTTTGAATTCCCGGAGCCATGACTCCATCATCATTAGTTAAAAGTAAACGCAATCAGAATCTCCTTTCAACAGGGGATATATTCTATCCCTTCTGTACTCGTGTGCTATGTATATTTGATCCGGTTCATGAATATGTATATATCTTCCTTGGGATCAAATGAATATTGTTTCTAAATTACCAGTAAAGGATAGGTCACATAAAGAATTTCTTTTGTCAAGTTTAAGATGCAGATAATCAAGCATCTGTCCCAAGCAATCTTGATTTGGTCAATGATCAGATTATGTTTTTGTTATTTCAGCAACAGCATCTTGCTCGTGATACATTTCCCTGAAGTCATCAAACGGTAGAAGTATACACCTGAAGCAGCCTGATTCCCAGTCTGGTCTTTCCCGTCCCATTCAGTCTTATACGATCCTGGTGTTAACCTACCATTGATTAACTCCTTAACAAGTTGACCTTTTATATTATATATCTTTAGGGAAACATCAGATGTTGAAGGGATTTCGAATGCTATCGTGGTTGTAGGATTAAACGGATTCGGGTAATTCCTGCTGGAAAAAGGTTGTACTTCTAATGGGTCTGTAATATTTACGGGATTTCTTATGATTGCCCTTATCATTAAATTACCTTCGGTTATCTGCTCCCAGGGTTGTGAAACACCCATCCTTTTCCAACTGCTGTTGTGTGAGTCTGTATCCAAACCAATTGCTGATGGATTGGGTACTTCAAGAATACCAACATAAAAACCACCTTCAGTTCCTGAAATATGGAGGTTTTCAGGAATAGGAATTATGTTCCAACCTTGAGTAATACTGCTCGCTGGATAAGTAAATTGTAGCAACAGGGTTCCAGGTACATTATCTACCCCATCGCTATCATATAATCGAAAAAAGAGCGGACTCATACCTACTGAATCTACAAATACCCTAACATAGGGAACTTCCCATTCTTCGGGAGTGGACATTGCAAAAAGGAACCTAACCACCATTGAATGGGTATAACCAACATTATATCCCTGATCGACCTCATTGTCATCGTACTGCAACTCTGCGTAATCTGGACCGAATATAAAGATTGTTGCCATATTGGAAGGTGCCGACTGTTCGTCGACATATTCGGCAGTGACCTGATAGTAATTGATAACACCAACGACTGGTGTCACATCCGTATATGTCACAACTGATGGATTTTGTATATGCGCAATTGTTTCAAACACTCCTGCTGGATCTAAGGATCTTGATACAAAATAACCGGTAACAGGGGGTACAGCGGGATCTGGGGCAGACCAATTCAATTGAACATTCATATTTTGAGATATAGCAGTTAAATTGGTTGGAGGTGGCAAAGGTATTGTATTGACTATCTGGAAATCATCGATCATCATTCCAGTACCATCCACAGTGGAGTTCGTTTTGAAGTATATCCTGAATTTAACTGTTAAGCCGGCGTAATCAGATATCCATCCATCAAAATAGCCAACGTAGTATTCTGTGACTGAAGTCCATACAGCCGGGATGTCAGTAATGATATAATTAGGCACTGCTGGATCATTATAAGGATTCCACATGGGATACCATTCAGTACCGTTGTCAGGAGATATCTCCCAACCCCATGTATCAATGTCGGGGTAAGAAGTTAGATCAGAATAATCACCCTTGATCTGAAAATCAACTTTAATATCACCATTTGCGGGTAGCTGGATCGATGGACTTACCGCATAATTCAACATGTTTGGGTTGTATGAGCCATTGGAGTTCTGGCATACCATGGCATGCGTAGGTGAAGGTGCGTCTGAGACCTCTGCAATGTGCCATAATTGACCACCTACTGGCACTAAGCTGTCGGTTGTAAAGCCGTTCGAAACTGAGCCATCGTTAATCAAATCACCTATATGAATATCATCAATCATCATTCCAAATAATGCATGATTTTCGGTTGTGTCATAAGCATTATCAGAAGCAAAGGCAAATCGGATTTTCACACTCTGCCCCGCATATGAATTCAAGTCGAAGGAAGCGTTGATCCAACCATTTGAATTGCCGCCCCAACCGGGAATATTGGCACCTTCCCCATGTGTATGACCAAATGAGTATGCTGAAGAAATATTATATGCCGGACTTCCACTGATAATGGACCATGTATTTCCATTATCAGTTGAAATTCGAATATTGCACGCATCCCAACCGGTATATGGAGATGTAGTCCCTGATGGATTCTCGATATTATATTTCAACCGAAACGTAAGCTGTGCATTGGATGCTGGCAGTGGTACAGTGGGTGTATCCAAGACAAGATAAAGATTATTATGATAACCGCCTATATTCCCATTGGCTGCAAGAGTGGAATCGCCCATCCACCAGGCCCAGCCATCTTCAGAAGAGTAATAATTATGGAATAGACTGACAGGGATTGTTCCATCTATAAAACTCCAACCATCATTACCATTCTCGAAGGTTTCGTTGTAGACTATGGTCTCTGTTCTCTCGTCGAAACTAGGTGATAAGGAAGAAATACGGTGCTTTTGTGTTGATCGAGTAGTTGGTTGCTGGTTAATTTGCATACATAATAAATAGGAATGCAGGGTTAGTATGAATGCCAACCATATCATTTTATTCAATACCCTCATTGTTATCTCCTTAATTATGAGCATAATAAGAATATCTTTGTTTTGTGGATTATTGTCAAGTTATATGTATCCTAAGTATCTTTTCCTCATTCAGTCCTGAGCACTGACTGAAAATCAAGAAAGAATTGAATTAAATTAACTTATTTTGTTATCTCAGAGTCTAACGTATTGCAGGTTGATAAAACAGAGTCATGCTTATCAAATTTCGTGTAACTTACTATCATTTTAACAGTTTTCCATCCATTACTGAATAAAAATCTCATTGACATTAAACCTGATGCAATGATAAGCGAACTAAAAGAAATATAAATAAATATGGAGGATATATGTCAGAACAGTTGAAGTATGGAACGATCAGTTCCGAGGAAGCGATTGAACTCGAAGAAAAATATGGTGCACACAATTATCATCCGCTTCCTGTCGTATTAGCCAAAGGACAGGGACCATTTGTTTGGGATCCTGAAGGAAACCGGTACTTTGATTTCCTTTCGGCTTATTCTGCTGTGAACCAGGGGCATTGTCATCCACGTATCATAAAGGCTCTTTGTGATCAGGCACAGGAATTGACCTTAACTTCCCGTGCATTTTTCAATAACAAGTTGGGTGAATACGAAAAGTTCATCACTGAGTTCTTTAATTATGATATGGTGCTCCCGATGAATTCCGGTGCAGAAGCAGTTGAAACTGCCTTGAAATTAGCACGCAAATGGGGATATGAAGTAAAGGGCATCGATAAAGACAAGGCAATCCTTATTTTCTGCGAAGGAAACTTCCACGGTCGTACACTGGCGGTTGTTTCCGTATCTACAGATCCCGATTGCTATGGCAATTTTGGTCCTTTCATTCCCGGAATGATCACGATTCCCTATAATGATCCCGATGCACTGAAGGAAGTGCTCGAAAAACACGGAAAGAATGTTGCCGGTTTCATTGTTGAACCCATCCAGGGAGAAGCAGGTGTCTACGTTCCGAACGATGGATACCTGAAACAATGCTACGATCTGTGTAAGCAGCATAATGTTCTTTTCATCGCTGATGAAGTACAGACCGGTATTGCACGTACAGGCAGATTGATCGCCTGTGATTATGAAAATGTGAGACCCGATATATTGATACTTGGCAAAGCCTTATCCGGTGGCGTATTACCAATATCCGCATGCTTGGCTGATAAGGAAATCATGCTGACGATCAAACCAGGTCAGCACGGTTCGACTTTCGGCGGTTTCCCATTAGCTTGCACCGTTGCTGTGGCAGCTTTGAGCGTGGTAAGAGATGAGAATCTCACAGAACGTGCCTTCACACTTGGCGAAAAGTTCCGTTCAGAATTGCGCAAGATAGACAATCCAATGCTTACCACTGTTCGCGGGAAAGGATTACTGAATGCAATCGTCGTTGAACCGAAAGCGAACATTGAAGCATGGGATGTATGCGTGATGCTGAAGGAAAAGGGATTGTTATGCAAACCGACACACAGGCATATCATTCGTCTTGCTCCACCATTGGTCATCAGTGAAGATGAATTGATGGAAGCGGCAAACATCATTAAACAAGTGTTTGAAGAACTGAAATAAACGCTATATAAAAAAGCGGACGACAGTCCGCTTTTTTATTGTTAGAGAGGGATCAATGGAACAGATAATCACCAACTTGCATGACTTGCTCACTCATTGGACATCTCCCGATAAAATCAGCGAATATGTAAGATTGATCCTGATTATTATTATCGGTATCCCTTTGATCCAGTTTCTTGCCAAACTGGGGAAACGGCTTTCAAACGTGAGAATATCAGATTCCCGCAACCTCCAACAACATTAAGTTAGGTGTTATGATAAGATTAAAGAATATCACCACAGAACTAAAGGGTGCCATATTTGATTTGGATGGCACTTTAGTGAATACTCTCGATGATATTGCCGATACCATGAATTCCATATTACAAAAGAATGGTTTACCTACTCATCCTACTGAAAAATACAAATATCTCGTTGGTGAAGGCATCTTCAACCTTACCAAGCGTGTCCTTCCTGAAGATCATTGGTCTGAGGAAAACGCCATGATGTTTGTTCAGGAATTCCGTGCGCTTTATGATATTACCTGGCACGATAAGTCTCTTCCCTATGAAGGTATTATCGACATGCTGAAGAATTTATCCCAGATGGGCATCAAACTTGGTGTTCTCTCCAATAAACCTGATTCCTTTGTTCAGAAGATCATCGCATGGTTCTTCCCTCAAATACCATTCACATCAGTATATGGTGAAGTGAAGGATGTACCGGCAAAACCTGATCCTGAATTAGCAGGTAGAGTTGCTGATGCAATGGGGTTGAATCCACAGGAAATTGCCATGATCGGAGATAGCGGGATCGATATCAGAACCGCTGTTAATGCTGGTATGGTTGGTATTGGAGTCATTTGGGGATTCAGACCATTTGAGGAATTAAAAGAAACCGGAGCATCCATTGTAGTGAACACTCCGGCTGAAATTACGACTCTTTTTCAGAACATCAATGAATAACGATTGCCTTCTTTATGATCTTCTGATGCTCTGAGGTCATCTTATAGAAATATACCCCTGAAGCAACCTTCCTGCCTGAATCATCCGAACCATCCCAGATAATGGAATCGGAACCTGCTGCCTTTGCACCTGAAGCGAGAGTCTTTACCTTTTCACCCTTGATATTGAAGATCTCTATCGAGAATGTAGTCGTTTTCTTCGCTAAATCGAAGGGGATATTCGTGATAGATATGAAAGGATTCGGGTAATTCTGGTTCAGTCTCGTCACGGCTGGGATTGTGGGATCAACAACAGACGTGATATTCTCTGTGATCACATTACTGGTATCACTGTATACCAATTGACCCTGGAAATAGAACTCAGCAACCACATAGATCGTATAATTCCCTGAACCAAATAACGCATGTGTATAGTGCGTATCAGTTGTTGTATCTGTGAAGTTGAGGTTATTCTTCTGAATATGCACCCGATAAAGGTTCGGGGATATATCCCTGTTCACAATTTTCTTTGATAAATCACGTCCCAATGTCCATTGAAGATCGAGAATGTTACCTGATACTGAATGTGTGAGTTCCGTAATTGGCTGATAATATTCCAGGCTCAGCTCACCCAGGTTGGTGGTTTGACCTGATATCACACTCACCGAATCGAGTTCAGCCCACTGATAACCGGGAAGAGTTGCAATCACACCAGGATACATGCCTTGGTATGCCGGAAGAATGTAATTCCCATTCGCATCAGGATGAACCGTTTGAAAATCAGGATATGCCTGAATCGACACTTGCGTAACATCGCCAGCACCACCGGAAAGCGTTACATGCCCATGAAAATAACCGGGTGCATGATGAATACCCGACACATTGATATCATCGACGACAAGTGATTGCATCCCGGGTTGATTAATAGGTGGTGCATATATGGCAATATAGAGCATCCAGGAATCAGGTTCTACCGAAATGGTTATGCTCTTTGGTGTGGGAACATTCACAACTGCTGTATCTGACCATATAATTTCATAATCAGACCCATCCCGGGATAAAAGACAGCCATATTGGTAATTAGGTCTAAGGTTCATATAATTGAATTTGATCGTTAAGGATTGCAGATCATTGCCGTTTAGGACGGGTGACAGGATGTAAGCCCCATCCGATCCGGCAGCAAATACAAAATTTCCGTTGAAGTAAGGATTGAGTGCG
>DAONDQ010000075.1:0-14986 GCA_035402645.1 Candidatus Cloacimonadota bacterium
TTCTACGCCGCATCAGCCTATCTGTCCAAGGATCCTGATATTATGGGAACCTTGAAGGCACAGGACTATTTCAAGTTCATCATAGTGTTCTTCGTGATACTGGGAACGATACTCACAACGCTACATATCAACGGGTTGATATATACCTTCCCGATAGAGTAATAAATAAAAAGGGCACCGATAACGGTGCCCTTTTTAAAAGTGCGAGTTCCGAAGTACGAAGTAATTACATTCCCAAATGCTTTTTCAAATAAATACCCGTATAAGATTTCTCATTCAGTGACACTTCTTCCGGCGTACCTTCTGCAACGATCAACCCACCTTCATCACCACCTTCAGGACCGAGGTCTATCACATAATCAGCACTCTTGATCACATCGAGGTTATGTTCAATGACAATCACGGTGTTGCCCATGGAAACCAGGCGTTTCAGTACTAAAAGAAGTTTATTGATATCATCGAAATGTAAGCCGGTTGTAGGTTCATCAAGCAGATAAAGAGTATTTCCCGTGCTAACCTTGCTGAGTTCCCTCGAAAGCTTGATGCGCTGCGCTTCTCCACCGGATAACGTTGTCGAAGCCTGACCGAGTTTGATATAATCCAGTCCCACTTCGTGGAGTGTCTTCAACTTGGAAGATATGTTCGGAATGTTGCCAAAGTATTCGAGTGCTTCCTGGACATCCATATCCAGTACATCGGCAATGCTCTTTCCTTTGAATTTCACACCCAGGGTCTCATTGTTGTATCTTTTTCCTTTACAGACCTCACATGTGACATAAATATCAGGCATAAAGTGCATTTCTATCTGCTTGAGTCCGGCACCTTCGCAAGCTTCACAGCGTCCGCCTTTTACGTTGAAGGAGAACCTGCCAGGCTTATAACCCCTCATCTTCGATTGAGGAAGTTCTGCAAACAGGTTCCTGATAGGGTCAAATAGCTTAATATACGTACACGGATTGGAACGTGGAGTTCTACCAATCGGCTGTTGGTCAATGGCGATCACCTTGTCAAAATGCTCAAAACCCTTAATTTCCTTATATTCCCCAATTCGCCCAAGCGTTCGATTGAAATGCTTGATCAATGCAGGGTAGAGAGTCTGGTTGATGAGCGAACTCTTACCCGAACCGGATACTCCCGTAATACATACAAACAAGCCAACCGGTATCTTCACATCGATATTCTTCAGGTTATTGTGTTTTGCTCCCTTGATCTCGATGAATCTCTGATCTGGCAGCAGTCTTTTCTTTGGAGTCTCTATTTCCATTTGGCCTGAAAGGTACTTTCCAGTCAGTGATTTTTTATTCTTGAGTATGTCCTTCAAAATCCCTTGTGCTACGATCTCTCCGCCATAGATTCCAGCGCGTGGGCCGAAATCAACGATCATATCAGCCGTACGCATCATTTCTTCATCATGCTCGACAACGATGACTGTATTCCCCAGGTCTCGCAGTTGAAGAAGCATCTGGGTGAGTTTATGATTATCTCTTTGATGCAGACCGATACTCGGCTCGTCGAGAATGTACATGACTCCAACAAGAGAAGAACCAATCTGGCTTGCAAGTCGTATTCTCTGGGTTTCACCACCGGAAAGTGATGGTGATCTTCGGGCAAGAGTCAGATAGTGCAAGCCGACACTGGTAAGAAATCCGAGTCGATTCACAATTTCCTTCAGTGATTCTTCGGCAATCTTCAGTTGATTTCCCTTTAGTTTCAGGTTGGAAAAAAAGGAATGAGCTTCCCGTATGCTCAGCATGGTAACTTCATGTATATTTTTATTGCCAATGCGAACAGCAAGACTGGCTGGTTTCAATTTCATGCCTTCACATGTGGGGCAAGGTTTATCGCTTATATATTGCAGATAATAACGGCGCATATCTTCTGAAGTGGTTTCCTTCATACGGCGATTCAATTGATGTATGATTCCTTCCCATCTGGACATGAATTGTCCTTGCGAATTGGCATTCTTCCATTCCACCTTGAAACGCTTCCCTTTTGCTCCATAAAGAATGATGTGCTGTATTTCTTCCAGCAGTTCACTCCATGGCTTATCCAGCGAGAACCCAAACTCTCTTGACATATTACGAAGCATATGAAGAGTCCAACTATGCTGCTTGCCCTCCAGGATTCCCCAGGGCATCACAGCACCATCCATAATGGATATGGAAGGATCAGGGATCACAAGATTCGGGTCAAATTCAAGCTTATAGCCAAGTCCGTTACATTCCGGACATGCACCGATCGGGCTATTGAAGGAAAAGGATTGCGGACTGAGTTCTTCATAACCGATCCCACAATTGGTACAGGCATTCTTCTGGGATAGGATTTCGGTCTGGTTCTCATCGGTAAAATCCAGCTTCACGAAACCTTCCGTCAGTTTTAATGCCACTTCCAATGAATCTGCAAGCCTTGAGCGTGCACTTTCCTTCACAACAATTCTATCTACTACCACATCGATATTATGTTTGCTCTTCTTATCCAGTTGAATGTCTTCTTCCAGGCTGCGAAGCTGACCATTGATCATCACCCGTACAAAGCCTTCCCTGCGTATTTCCTCCAGTTCCTCTTTATGCTCGCCCTTCCTGTTCTGAACGATGGGAGCGAGAATCTGGAGCTTCGTTCCTTCGGGAATCGAAAGAATATGGTCAACCATCTGGTCAACTGTCTGTGAGCCGATAGGCTCTCCGCAATTGTAGCAGTATTGAGTGCCGATTCGCGCATACAAAACACGCAGATAATCGTATATCTCAGTGACCGTACCCACGGTAGAACGAGGATTCTTACTTGCTGACTTCTGTTCTATGGAGATGGCTGGAGAGAGACCTTCGATATAATCGACCTTCGGTTTCTCCATCTGACCAAGGAACTGACGGGCGTAAGCGGAAAGTGATTCCACATAGCGTCTCTGTCCCTCGGCATACAAGGTATCGAATGCAAGTGATGATTTTCCTGAACCGGAGACACCGGTGAATACGATAAGCTTGTTACGTGGAAGTGTAACATTTATATTCTTCAGATTGTGTTCTGATGCGCCTTTGATAATGATTTCGGTTTTCAATTCCTCTCCTCAATCCTGTCTTCAAATTTGAAGAAAAAGGAGGGGGAGAGGATGTCAAGGAGAAAGAGAATACAGGGAACAGGGAACAGGGAACAGGGAACAGGGAACAGGGAATGCTGGCTATTATCTAAATTGAAAGTTAATAAAACCTTCAATAGACTCATTCATGATTATCTTTCAAGTAACCTAGTAATTCACTACCGAGAAAATGCAATTCCAAATCCTCTGCAATTCTGTTTGAGGGCATGTTTCCTGTCTCACATACATAAATTACATGTTTTTGTTGAGACCGGAAATGATTCATCATTCTTCGGGCTAATGTTGTTGCATAACCTTTGTGCCGATGTTCTTTAACGGTTGCTATCGATATCTCGATCCAGTTACCTGAAGACCTGGTAACCGTTCCATAAGAAAGTGGTTCCATTCCATCAAACAATGCGAAGAGCTTACCATTCTCATTTAACTCGTAGAGAGTCGATTCATCCAGTGAACATACAGATTTCAACTGATCTATCTGCATTCCGCTGAGTCTATTATACTCCTGCTCAGCAGAAGAGTTATTTACACCAATATCCAAATACCTGTTCACCTCAATAGTGGAAGATAATGGAAAGAGTTCAGTTTGTATCATCGTAGCAAATATATCGGTCGTTAAGTCTGTTTGGGTGACGATATTTACGATTAAATCCACATCTTTTTTATAAGGCACGGAGATAAGTATCTTTGATTCAGTTTCCTTGATTAGAAATGGAAAGGAAGCTCGAAATGGATTTTTCTCTAACCTGTGTTTTGCTGCGTAGAATTTAATCTCACGATTAGTGGTTTGATCAGAAAAGATCTCATCACCTAATTCATATGCCCAATAATGATCCAAAATACTCATTTAAATAGACCTCCACTTTGTCTTTATACTTTATTATATTCTCAGTGTCAAGATGAAATGAAATATTAATCAAATATAGAATAGTTAAATAATGATTTGGAATCATTCTCGTAGTTCTTTATGTTGATAAGTACCCTACCCACTTCGTACCGACCTCAATGCTTTTCCATGAACATACAAATCCCTTTCCAATCCCATACCAATCCCATAGCAATCTCATTCCAATCTCTTTGGATTGGTATCCGATATGGAAGAGATTGGTTTCAGCTTGGCTATCCATAGGTATTTCAAAGGATATGTATCGGTTGTTCAATGAATAATTCGACCGTAGCGATTACTTCAGTAATCGTTGGAACACAATTCAATTGTGTTCATGCAATGCTGGGGGATGATTTAAATCATCCCAACTACAGCTGAAGCCGTTGTTACGGTTTATGGGAATCGGTGAGCTGAAGCACACCTTACAACGGCTGAAGCTGTTGCTACGGTTTTTAAGAAGTGATACCGCAGGATAGAAATCCCCACCGAAAGTAAAGCCCCTTGTGAGCGACACAAAACAAGTGTTCATTCTTTTACCACAACAGAACGAACCAGGAAAAACTCTAATGCTTATTTTATTACTAATATTTCGAATCTTTATAATGGAATTAAAGCAGATTTAATATTGACAGGAAAGTTTCTATTTACATATAAGAAAGATAGTATATTTAGGAATAGGGGGATGTATGAAATATTTTCTGCTTGTATTGCTTGCATTACAGATCATTTCCTGTATTGCATATAGTGACTATAGTGTTATGTTTCTTGGTATTGACCCTTCCAGTATCAACAGAGCTATCGGCGGTGATGCTGTTGGGGTTGTGAACATTTGGCATCGAAATGCACTGACATCCTATTATAATCCTGCAATTCCCGCATTTCACGATGGTGTATCCTATGGATTCACACATACCCCATGGTTGAAAACTGCTGATATCAATAATATATATTATAATGGTGGGTTAGCTACGATCGGGTACATGGGAATTGCCGTCACAATGCCGGCTCCCGTTAGTGGAAATATCGATGGATTGAATATTGATTATGGGATTCAGGAAATCACTAATGAAGTGGGAGTACCCGTTGCAAGCTACAGATCGTATGAATATGCAACTCCATATGGGCTTGCCATTAATCCGATTCAGACCTATCGATTTATAACAGGAAATTCAGTCCCTGATTCGAGTCATTTCAATATGGCAGTGGGATTTCAGACATTATCGATTAAATCAAAGCTGGCTCCCTATTCAATTGAAGGAGCTCTTCGTACATCTGCCAAGGCAAATACGACAAACATAGGTCTTATTTTGCAGTATCATTTAGATTATGAAAAAATCTCAAGATTGGAAGCTGTATATGGTCTGGCGTCATTCAATGTATTCGACGATAAGATCGGATACGGCTCTGAAACACAGAAAGATCCTGTTTTCAGCCATGTGAATCATGGATTTGGTATTTCCTACTCACTGCTTGGGGAAAATGCATTGAAAGACAAGATTCCCAAAGAGTGGTTATTCTTCGAAAACCTGATGACTCTCAGGGGGCTTACATCATTCATTTATGATGATTATGATAAGGAGATATCCGCCTTTGGAGTTGAAGTTGGATTCCTGGATACATTCTATTACAGGATGGGAATCTATAACGATAATCCCGATGAAAAAGTGGAGAATACCCATGGATATGGGATCAATCTTCATTATAAGAATATTCTCTCGCTGGAATACAATCATGCTACCTGGGATATGGGGCATTTAGTTAACGATCAGGAATCTGATGATTACAATGTGAGCTTTGATCTGGATGGGATCTATCATTGGTTTCATTGAACAATTAGACCGTAGCGATTACTTCAGTAATCGTTGGAACACAATTCAATTGTGTTCATGCAATGCTGGGGGATGATTTAAATCATCCATACAACGACTGAAGCCGTTGCTACGGTTCATGGGAATCGAATTGCTGAAGCAATCCGAACGATGGCTGAAGCCATCGCTACGGTTTTAGACACAATTCGATAAAGGAGCATCATGACAAAATCTGATCAACCTCATTCACAGATATTATCCCAATATTTCGAACGGGCAAAAGAATGGGCTTTGAACTTCCTGGAATCCAAAGAGTACAATACCCGTTGCCTGGCTTTTGTTGAAGATGCTTATGAAATTCCTAATCACATAGAGATATTTGGTGGCGACACAGCTACAGAATCAGCCCAAGAATACAACGCTTCGCATACTGAGGAAGAACCTCTGATTGGCGCATTTGTATTCTATTCCTGCTCAGGTATGTTGCATGATCAATACAAGGATTGGGGGCATGTTGGACTGTACTTGGGTGAGGGAAAGGTCATTCATGCCTGGGATAAAGTGCGTATAGACCCTTTGAAGGATATGGAAAATCTATCCGTTCCACCCGGTTGGACGAAACTGGTATACTTAGGCTGGGCACCACAGGAAAGGATATTTGAAGGGTATAGGATAAAGTAGAATAGCTCTGTTAGAGCGACATATCATAGCCTACGGTGGAGCGAAACCGCTGAAACGTTGAATAACAGTAGCGTCATCCTCGCGAAGGCGGGGATCCAGGACTCTTTCTGCTCTGAGATATGAACCATTAACTGATTACTTTTGCATTGTTCAACCTAATAATGAGGATATTGATCCAGGCATGCACTTATGAATAAATCATGAATAATTGTTAGTTTTTTAAATATTTCTGTTGACGTATTCGTTTAACCAACATTATTCTAATTCAAGCTTTAAATTGGAGGGGGTATATGTTAACAAAATGCAAAGAATGTGGTCATGAAATTTCAACGGATGCCAAGGTATGTCCAAATTGTGGTAAACAGATTATAAAGTCTTCAAGTTGTATGATTGTATTATTAAGTGCACTGATATTAATAATGCTTATTTTAATCATTGGTTTTTGCTCTAATGTTAGTAAGCCTCCTCGATCCAATATTTCTCCTAATACTCCATCCCAAGATGCCATGATAGAAAAGCTAATCTCTCAAGGTAATGCTACAGTAGATGCTGGAGCTAATTCTGTATATCTTGATTCATTTATTTGGGAAGGATCAGATGCAGTAGTAAAGCAGAACTTAACGGCAGCTTTTGGAAAGTACATAAATCAAAAGAATGGTGGTCTATTTGTTGAAATCTATGATAAGCAAAGTGGAAAAAAACTAGCACGATGGGGCAGTAGCTCTGGGTATAAACAGTATTATCCATAATGTATCTGAGTTTTATTGTTGAAATAACAATAATTGTTAAACATTATTAAATGCACCTAAATATATGAGTTCTTTATTAAAGAGATTCAACCCGATTTGAATTGGATTTTCAACTGTAGCCCTATGTGGAGTTTCCTTAATGAGTATAAAAGATAAATTTGTTATTACAAACTCTAAAAAGAGTAAAGAGCAAAAAAATCAATTATCTAAAATTATCAGAATAAAGTGAATATTTTGTTAAGAAAGATGGGAATAATTCTAAACAAATGTGCAAAATTTCTTCTACGGAATTGTACAAAGATCGGATGGCTAAAATATGAATCATGTAATGCAGTAGGTAAAGAGTTTAAAGAGTATCATATTAAAAGAAAAATTCAATTACCAATTATAATACTAATACCTTTAATTCTTACATTTTTAGCATTTCTTGTAGTATTTAAGCCAATTCAATTCTACAACTATACAAATATCTTTTTCAGGAAGATGAATTACTTTCCCATAATCTCAGATTTATTTAAAGGTATATTAACTCTTTTAGCTTTATTATGTACAATTGTAGGTATCGCTTTAAGTAATATCGCTAAGAACAACAGATATTCATATAAAGTACTAATGAATAGAGCACATATATATCCAATTGTATGGTTTTTTATTTGTAGTTCGTTTACTTTTCTATTAATATTATTATTTTCAGATTCTTTTAATGAATGGTGGCTTAGAGCAGCTATTCTATTCGAAATGCTTTTATTCTCAATTTTGTTAGGCTCGATTCTATTTAGTATGCGTAGAATTCTTCAGTATGCTAGCGAAGACAGGATATTAGAAATACTTGTTGATGAAGCTTCGTATGAATATATCGAAAATGAATTCGAGAATGAGATTTCGAAACAGAGTATAAATATATTTTACAAAATGATAGAGGAATTTAAATCGCCTCAATTGAGGGTAAATTTTAATTTTGTTGGAAATCCGTTAAGTATCTCGGATGTTCTAGGTCTTTCAAAAACGAGAGAAATTGGATATATTAAAATAACTAATATTAATTTTCGCGATTTAATTGATAGTTTAGAAAAATATTCTAAAAAATATTTAAAACAATTTCAAGTGATATATTTGAATCCATTAGGATTGATGAAGGTACATCCTGATGTAACAATCATAGCCTTTACTGGTTCAATAGAATCAAATATGCTCAAATCAATATATAAAAAAAACATTAAATATGAAATTCATAAGGAAACAATTATTACTGCAAGTCAGTTCTTTGAGGAAAGACTAGAATCCTCGATAATTAATAATGATTATCATGAAGCTGATCGTTATATAAGTGTTGCAGAAATAATAAAAGCGAATTATTGTGATTATACAAAAAACATAGAAATATCAAATCATCAAGGGATAGAGCATTTTTTTCTCACCAGTTATACTAAGATAGATGACTTAGATAGATTAATGTCCAAATTGACAGACATTAGTATCAAAAGGGATTATGATAGAATATTAGCAAGAATTTTAAGCTACTATTATCACGTATTAAGAGTATCAATTTTAAATCAAAATATTATTATTACAAAAGATATTCTAGATTATTTCGGAAAATTATATAAGAAATTATTGAGTTTATATTCAAAACCGAATTTAGATGCCAATAATCTTGTTATAGATAATTTACCTTTGATGATTAGAGATTTAACTTATTTGTGTTTGGATAAATACGATTCTTTTAATGACATACAGTTAAATAAAGCTTCCATGCAATTTGGAGAAATATGTAATTTGTTTTTTATTATGGGTTTACGTTGTGCTGAATTAAAAAAGTATAATCAACTGAAGAATATTGTCAATTCTTTCAACGACTCATGCCAAAGTGATCGCGAGAGATTATCTAATTTAGAAAATTCAAATATGTCCAATGAAGATCTACAAATTGAAACTAGCAAATCAAATCAGTATTATTTATTTCGTAAAATCTTGGCACAATGGCTATACTTAAGATATATTCTAATATTTAAATGCTACCAGCTTTTTATTGAGAAAAAAATGGCTAGTAATATATGTAATGATTTATATATGGAGATAATTGATTCTTATCTAGATATTGAACTTGAAGTATCAGATTTATATAATATAGTACATGATAATAATTTGCAACATTTATATTATATAGCAAATCTTTCTATAGACTTTATTTATAAAGGATATATAATTTTCCTTGTAATGGATAGAATAGCAAAAAAGATGTTCAACTTTGGAGCAAACATGAAACCCATAAATTTCAAAATCACTGGCGAAATTAATACAGAATCATTAGCAAAATTCTATACTAATCTGTTATCTCAGGTTTCGATGGTTGATGCTGAATCAATACAATTGCTTGATTTAATGAGGGAATCAAATTCTGCGGAATTGAAATCTACTATAGATTTTATCAAAATGCAAATAACTAGCTTATCAAATAATTCTATCACTTCTTAAACACAACTACTTATTTGTATATCAATGATAATTGTTTGATATGATCAAGCATGTAGAATTTGCTGTTATTCTAATTTTGAAAATTAATATTATATAATAAATATGCAAGTTATTCTCATACATTTTCCTGACGTTACACGTCAGGCTATCACGTGATGCTCGTTCCGAGAGTAGATAGTTGCCCCCAATACGTACACCGGATTGGCACCCGAGTGTTATTGACAGAACATCCCGATGGGATGAGGAGCAGTCAGGTACTGGATCCCCGCGTTTGCGAGGATGACGCTAAATCAATTGTGCGGGTATGCAGGTGTACTGGCGTGCAGTTCCGGAGCATATAATGCCGTTGACCCCCTTTTTATTCCCCCTCCTCAAGGGGGATTATTAAATTATTGACACCCTAACTCACAACAGTTTTTAAGTACTCAGAACTAACGCCCCCTTAATCCCCCTCTTTTCAAAAGTGGGGGGAGGGAACATAAGGAACTCCATGTTCTACCACCTGATCAAACAGTTGCTCGAACACTCGCCATTCTTCCAGAGGATGGACGACACGGTTCAGAACGCCCAAAATCATGTACAATTCCACAATTTGAATCAATCTTCCAAAGCTCTTGTCGTGGCTCATTACTTTGAAACGACCGGTAAGAATGTGTTTCTTATTTCCGGGGATGATAAGGCTGCCGAAGAATTCAGCGATGATCTCGAAGTTCTATTAGGAAGAGAGCATATCTGCTTCTTTCCTGATTTCGAAGTATTGCCATATGAAGAGAGATCACCGCATTCCTCGATTCGCTCCCAGAGAACCGATGCCATGTCACGTGCCATTTCAGGCATTCCATCTGTATATTCCATGTCATTCCGTTCATTTCTCAGACGTGTGGTTTCGAGGAAACTATTCGAGAAAAATGTCATTCATCTTACAAAAGGAATGGAATATAGTCCGGAAGTACTCGTATCCGATCTTGTAGGCATGGGATATGAGGTGGAGTACCAGGTTTCCAAGATATGCCAGGTGGCAAGAAGAGGCGGAATTCTCGATATATACAGTCCGAACATGCAGGATCCAGTGAGAATCGAATATTGGGGAGATGAGATACAATCCATTCGCTCTTTCTCAATCGTGACGCAACGCAGCGAAGGTAAGGTTCTAAATAAAGTGACAATCCTACCTTCTAGGGAATTCTCCATGCATGATTTCTCCACATCCGATGAGATGTGGGATAAGATTCATGAACATGACTTCTATGAAGGTATCGAAAACGATATCTCCCTTCTGTTCCCTGATGTGCAGTTATTTCTCGATTATTTTCCCAAAGGCAGTGTCAGCCTTTTCTGGGATGAATTCCAGTACATGGAAGATGATTACCGGGAAATGCTGGAAGAGACAACCAAGCTCTATGAACAGGCTTTGGCGAAGACAAAAAAGGCGAATACCATACCCAAACCAACCCAGATATTTGCAGATGAAGCTTCCCTCAAGAATATCTGGATGAATGAATGCCAGTATTATATTTCTCATTCTGAACAGATACTTGGATATTGTGAGGAATCTATCGGGGCTGCCTTCCAATCACAGATGCTGCTCAATGGTGACGTCCATGAATTGGAGAAAGAACTCGAGAAGCGCATACATCAAGGTTATACAATTTTCATTCAGTCTGATAATAAAAGCCAGAGTAAGCGTATGCAGGAATTGCTTGCCGATTATGAAGAAAATATTCAATACACAATAGGTGTGCTGCATAAGGGATTCCTCATGCAGGATATCCAACTGGCAGTATATACAGACCACGAGATATTCAATCGTTACAAACGCAAACACTACACAGCCCGTTTCGCAAGGGGAGAGGCATTAACCGATTATGAAATGCTGAAACCCGGAGATTATATCGTCCATATCGACCACGGTATCGGTATCTTTGCTGGCTTGAAGAAGATCGAGTTGGAGGGTAGCACGGTAGAATGCATCATCATCAATTATGCTGATAATGACCGTATCTATGTTCCAACATTCCAGTTGCAGTCGATTTCACGGTACGTGAGTGAAGAAGGTGGAGAACCGACCATCAACAAGATCGGCAGCAAGAAATGGGAACTGACAAAGAGCCGGGCGAAGTCACAGATCGAACTTGTTGCTGAAGATATTCTTCGATTGTATGCCGAAAGGAAGATGAGAAAAGGAATCTCTCATCAGCCTGACACACCTTGGCAGGAAGAAATGGAAGAATCCTTCCTGTTTGAAGACACACCTGACCAGGCACAATCCTCGAAGGAGATCAAGCAGGATATGGAGGCACCATATCCGATGGAAAGGCTTCTCTGCGGAGATGTTGGATTCGGGAAGACAGAAGTGGCGATACGCGCAGCATTCAAAGCTGTAATGAGTGGATTCCAGGTCGCTGTCCTTGTCCCGACCACCTTGCTTGCAGAACAGCACTATCGTGTGTTCAGGGAGAGATTGGCTCAATATCCGGTCAGAATAGCCATGTTCAGTAGATTTTGTTCTGCAGCAGCTATGAAGAAAGATTTGGAGAAGGTGAACCAGGGACAGGTGGATATTGCAATTGGCACTCATAGGCTTCTTTCTGCTGATGTCCAGTTTTCCAAGCTTGGGTTATTAATTGTCGATGAAGAGCATCGTTTCGGTGTAAGACATAAGGAAAAGTTGAGAAAGCTGAAGGCGAATGTCGACACACTCTATATGTCCGCCACACCAATACCAAGAACTTTAAGCATGGCACTTTCCAAGTTAAAGGAAATCTCACTTATGCAGACATCCCCCAAGGAAAGGCTTCCTATCCGGACAGTGGTAACACTTTATGATGCCAATATCGTGAAAGATGCCATCCAGCGTGAGATCGACAGAGGTGGACAGGTATTCTATATTCACAATCGGATTCAATCCATACAGGCAGTTTCAGATAAGTTGAAGCAGTTGCTCCCGAATGTGAGATTTGCCATTGCTCATGCCCAAATGCCTGAGCATCTGCTTGAGAATATCACCAATGATTTCGTGGAACATCACATCGATGTACTGATCTCGACCACGATCATAGAAAATGGGATTGATATTCCCAATGCGAATACCATGATCGTCGATCGGGCGGATACATTCGGACTTGCCCAATTGTACCAGATGCGTGGAAGAGTGGGACGCAGCAACCGCAGGGCGTATGCATATCTTCTCATCCCGAAGGGTATTACGGAAGATGCGAGAAAGAGGCTGAATACTTTGACCGAATATGATTATCTTGGTGCGGGTTTCCAGATAGCCATGAGAGATTTGGAGATACGTGGTGCTGGAACGCTTTTGGGAATCAAGCAAAGTGGTGTCATCAATTCAATTGGCTTCAATTATTATAATAAATTACTTCAACAGGCAATCGAGAATTTGGAGAAGGAAAATCCTGTAGGTATCTGGGAAGATGAAGCAACCCAGGGATTGCAGAATCTCAATGTTGATGGTGATGCCTATCTTCCGGAAGAATACATAACCGATGAGAAGGAACGTCTTGAGATATATAAGAGAATGATGCATCTTGTGGATGCCGATGATTTTGATGATTTGAAAGCTGAACTCGCTGACAGGTTTGGTCCCCTGCCTCCTGCTGCAGAACAGTCTTTTCTTTACTTCAGGCTGCGTTCTCTCGCTGATAATGCCGGGTTGCTGTCCTGCCATGTGCACAAAGAGTTTATGCTTCTTGAATTCTACCCGGAGAAATCACCTTCAAAAGAGCAACTGCTTCAGTTCTTGAGATCCACTGATCTTCCTGCGAAGTTTGATGCAACAGGGAATTTTAAACTGACAATCTCCTTCCAGAATAAGGAATGGGGTATATTAGAATTATTGGAAAAAGGGATAAAGAATCTGATGTACTTTGTAAAGGACACTTCAGGGTCCTGACACCTAGGTTTCCTAAAGTAAACTATACGTAAAGGACACTTCAGGGTCCTGGAATCTAAGTTTCCTGAAGTAAACTTTACGTAAAGCTTCCTAAAGTAAACTTTACAGGGAGGGCTTATGCAACCACAGAATAAGTATCAGCATTTTCACAGAGGTAATCTTCCTCATTTACAGCCTTTAAACACAGCAATATTTATAACTTTCAGGCTTCATTTATCCATGCCTAATGAATACGCTGATTATCTATATCTAAAGGAATCCGAGTTGCGGTTAGAGTTTGAAAATAAGCCTCAAACAAGAGAAAATGATTCGATACGGGCCAAAAAGCTATTTGCAATTCAGGATAGTTATTTGGATAGATTCCAGAGTAACGAGAATGTTTTCATGTTACCGAAAATAGCACAAATAATGTATGATGAATTGCATCATCATAATAATCATCTTTATGATTTACTTGCGTTTACTGTGATGCCAAATCATATTCATTTATTAATCATACCCTTGGAAAAAGAACCTGGAGATGTGTACTCTATTGCTGATATTATGAATCTGATAAAAGGTAGAAGCTCAAGGTATATAAATAATGAATTGAAAAGAAGTGGAAAGCTTTGGTTAAGAGAATATTATGATCATTATGTCCGCGATGAAAATGAGCTTAATAATGTTATACAGTATATAGTAATGAATCCTGTAAAAGCAGGATTGGTAAATGAACCTGGATTATGGAGATGGACATACGTAAAGGACACTTCAGGGTCCTGGAATCTAAGTTTCGTGAAGTAAACTTTACGTCAAGGACACTTCTTGCTCCTGAGAGACAAGTTTCCTAAAGTAAACTATACGTAAATGACACTTCAGGGTACTGGAATCTAAGTTTCCTGAAGTAAACTTTACGTAAAGCTTCCTGAAGTAAGCTTTACATGTTTCCTTTGACAAAAATGGCTCATTCTTTCCTATGTATTCAAAAGTATAAAAAGGTTTGTTATGACTAAAAAAGAGATTTACTCGCTAATCATACTCATTCTTGTTCTTGGATACGGTTTTTATCGTTACGAACATCGTAATTATACTGCAAAGGAAGCCCGCATCCTGATGGATACAGTATTTGAGATAACGGCTTCTTCACAGGATAAGAATATAAAATCTGCAGTTGATAGTACCTTTGAAATGATTTCCAGGTATGAGAATCGTCTTTCTGAATACAAGAAGGGATCATACATTTGGAATATCAATCACTCCAACGAGGAAACTTTTCCAATGGATCCTGATGTATATGCAATGCTGACCATCACGGATAGTCTTTACAAGGCATCTCATTCCATGCTGGATGTATCAATTGGTGCTGTTTCCAGTTTATGGGATTTTGACAATGCCAAACTACCCAATCCG
>DAONDQ010000076.1:0-13812 GCA_035402645.1 Candidatus Cloacimonadota bacterium
TCACACCCTGCCATTGATATACGTAAAACGAACCATCAAGAAGAGTCATTTGTCCGTGGACATCAGTAGGATCCCAGTTTGTTCCACCGATCTGGGAAAGAAAATCCCCTGCTACGATCGGTGCCTTATGCATGACCAGTTGCGCAACATTGTTGCAGATCCAAGTCACGGTTGTGGATGCATCCACTACGATACTCTGATTGTTACCCGGATAATTCGGATCAGTCCAGGCTGTACCGTCCAGTACCTTATATGCATAAGTTCCAGTTGGTAGGGTCAATGTTTCTGCATATAAAGTATCATTCAAGGATGTCATGTTCAAACTTTCGTTTGCTGTATCCCAATCGGTAAAACCTGCTTGAGCAAAAGTACCAACAAGCTTTGGCAAGGCAAATATTGAGCTTATTGCCATCAATAAGCTGAATACGAAGAGTAATTTTGTGCGTTTCATCTTCATTTCCTCCGTTAGTAGCTTTTATCTATATATATTAAACAGCATATTCCACCGTCAAAATAGATAATCGAAATTAACCTTTCACACTTCCGAGAGTTAGCCCTGATACCAACCATTTGCTCAGGGAAAGGAACAGGATAATAACCGGTATGGCAATGATCAGGGAAGCGGCAGCATACATGCCCCATTCGGTCGTCATGTTCCCCTGTAGGCTTTTCAACCCGAGGGGTATCGTGAACATATCTTCATACCAGATTGTCTGTGCTGCGACAATGTATTCGCTCCATGCAGACATGAAGGAAAAGAGTGCGGTAATGACCAATGCAGGAGCAGCCAAGGGTAGAATGATCTTATAGAAGGCTCCGAACATACCTGCCCCATCAACAATGGCAGATTCCTCAAGACTCGGCGGAATGGTATCGTAATATCCCTTCATCAGCCAGATGGAAAATGGAAGTGCTGTTGCACTGTACATGATGATCAGCCCGAGAAAACTGTTGATCAGGTGCAGTTTGGAAAGCATGATGAACAGGGGCAGCAGGAGCATGGTGGCAGGAAACATCTGCGTGATTAAAAGGCTCATCAAACCCGCCTTCTTGCCGGGGAATTTGAACCGTGAAAATGCATATCCCGCAATCGATGCCATCACAACCCCCAGTATCGTTACAATCAGGGTAATATAGAGGCTGTTTCGCACCCATAACAGGAAAGGCTTTTCCGTGAACAACTTCACATAGTTATCGAATGTGGCATGAAGCGGTATGATGCGAAGTGATTTATCAAGTAGATTATCTCCGGGTCTCAGCGAGACTGTCAACACAGTCAGGATCGGGTAGATTGAGATAATTACAAATATAGTTAGAAACAGATAAATAAAGAAGTATCCGGTTTTTGTTGTTTTGCTACGCATTGTTACCTCACATTCTCTGTTGCTTGTGTCCGATTCATGAAACTGATGCTGAATACTGCCAGAATAATGAAGATGATAACAGAAAATGCAGCAGCATACCCATATTCATAAAGATTGAAAGCAGCTCGATAGACATATGATACAAGAATGTGTGAGTGATCAGCCGGTTCACCTCCATTGGTCACGAGCCACATCACATTCAGATTGTTGAATGTCCAGACGATACCAAGCGTGATCGCGGGTATCATTACCGGCTTCAACAGGGGAACCGTCACATTCCAGAACTGCTTCCACCTTGAAGCACCATCCATTTCAGCGGCTTCATATAATTCATCGGGAATGGATTGTAATCCGCCCAATGCAATGATCATCATGAACGGAAATCCCAGCCAGATATTGGTGATGATACATGCAATGAATGCAGATGTGGGTTCAGATAGCCAATTGACCGTATGCAGATGCAATGCAGTCAGGATCTGATTTATCTGCCCTGTGTCGGAGTTGAACATCCCTCGCCATGTGAGCGCAGTGATATATTGCGGTACAGCCCACGGCAAGATGAGAAGCACCCTGAATATTGATTTGCCCGGTAAAGCCCGATTCAGGAGCAATGCCAGGAATACACCGATCACCACATGAAAGAATACGTTCACGACAGTCCATATCACAGTCTTGGAGAAGATCGTATAGAATATCTTTTCACCAAAGACCTTTACGTATTGTTCGAAGCCGATCACCTGCCATGAATTGACTGTCGTCATGCTCATATTCGAAAATGAAATAATGATATTGTAGATAAATGGGTAGATGACAACACCAAACATGACAATCGTTGCAGGAACGGCTAACCAGACTGCAAATCTTGCTTCCCTGGTCTGTTTGGAATTCGGGTTCTTCATCAGGACGAGTATAAATCTGAATATCAGGATATATGTGATCCAGAGAATTGCAAGGATTCCCAATATATATAATATCCTAATAATGATGCCGCCACTCTTGGCATTCTCTGATCCGGTATCGAACATCGAAGAGATCTTCTGTTCCGCCAGTTTCTGCTGTGCTTCGGCAGCTTTTTGCGGAGTCATGGTTCCTGCAATGACACTCTGCAGGGATGGACGCATGGCATCCCATACAGCTCTCATTTCAGGAATGATCGGCATCGGGTCACCAACAGCAATCTGCTCTGCTGATATCTTCAATATCGGGTCATTCTTGATCGCCGGATCATTCTGAAGACTGATCAAACTCGGAATTGATTTATGTTCCTTCGTGAATCTTCTCTGCGCTTCTTCGGAAAGCAGGAATTCCAATACTCGTTTGGTTGCCTCGAGTTTCTTTCCCTTCACAGAAGCATTAATGGAATATCCTGTAGATGAAACGAATGGTGCGCTCCACTTGTGAGTTTCATCGATCATCGGTATCTTCGCCAAACCGAATTGGACATCCGGCGAATCGATGTATTTCTGCCATGACCAGTCACCATTGATGATCATGGCTGCCCTGCCCTGGTTGAACATATTATCGGCGATATCATAATCGCATTCGGAGGGCATGATCTTGTATTTGTTCTTGAGATCGAGGATCAATTGATAAGTCTTGATAGCTGCGGGGTTATTGATTATAGGATGATTATTTGCATCGAATACCTTCCCGCCATATCCGCCATAGAATGGAATATACCAGAAAGGCTCTGTGTAATTCCAAACCAGTCCATACTGATCTGGCTTGCCGTCTCCATCCTTGTCGATGGTCATCTTTTTCCCATATTCGATGAGTTGACTGACCGTCTGGGGCGGACCGGGTAAACCCGCTTCCTTGAACAGCTTCATATTATAAGCCATGGAAAGATGGTTCCCGAGCCTATCCCCTATCTGATAGATATGTCCTTTATAACGTACCACCGCCATGGAATTGAACTTCTCGAAGTATTCCTTCGGAAATATATTCTCCAATGGCATGATGATCGAGTTATCACTATTTTTCTGCTTCATGGCTTCAAAGGGACCGATCTGATCCATCGGACCATATACCAACTCAGGTCCTCCACCGGTGAAAGCAGCAGCAGCCTGGAAACCTGTCCTGACCTCTTCCGTACCTTTTGCCAGCGTTACTACCTTGATATCGGGATTCTGCGCTTCAAATTCCTTGATCAGGGCATTCAGTACAGGTCGTTTGGGAGGTTCCATCTGATGCCAAAGATGAACTGTTGTAACATTCGATTGTTGCTTGCATGACAATAGAAACATTAAAATGGCAAATAAAAACAAAACCCGTTTCATATTTGCTCCTCATCTTTATTGTGCTCAAACTATTTACGATTGGGATTTGTCTGTCAAGAATTGTTTGAAAAACACTAGAGACTAGAGACCAGAAGTAGAAAATTAAAAGTTAAAAGATAAAAGTTAAAAGTTGGCAGAGCAGAAGCAGCGTTAATTGTCATTCTTGCGAATGCGAGAATCCATGATTCTTTACAATTCTTAATTCTTAACTCTTAATTCTTAATTGAGCGAAGCGTAAGGGAGATGCCCGAAGGGCAGAGAGTTAGTTTCCCCCCTTGTGAAGGCGGGTAGTGGGTAAAAGTAATTTGATTATAGAAGGTGAAGAACGATCTTTCAAAGAAGTCTGTCAGACAATAAGTAAAGAGTATCAGGTAGGGGGAAATACAAAAGACCAGTATATCAGATGCGGTATTCAGCGTATCAGGATCAGGACAGGTGACCATCCCTCAAAAAAAGCAGCTGGTGTTGAGCTATCACTTGTCGTGGCTCAATATCAGAACAGGAAAAGCAAAACCATATAAGGAAAACCTGATAAACGGGATGGTTATTTTCTATGTGATTTTCTAATAGAGATTTGAGTGAGTGGAAACGATTGGTAAAGTACTGGCTTATTACCGCCATCGCTGGAAAATTGAACAGACTCATCGACAACTCAAGCAGGATTATAATTGGGAATCTATGCAGCTCTTGAAATATCAGGCTCTGACGAATATGAATATGATCTTCTGGATCGCAAACAGTCTCCTTTATTCCTGCAAAGAACAGATAGTGCAATGGGCTGTCAGCTTTCCCAGACTTTTCAGTCAATACCTAAAGAACCTGAAAGGTCTCTATGAATTAGCCTATTCGCCCTTTCAAAAGCTGTTGAAATTATCTTCGTAAACAGGTCTAAATATGACTATGGAGCAAGAAATTCAGAGCCTTCACAACTGAGGGTCAGCTTTTTCTAAAAAAATGGGGTATCCTGGATTGGACTGAAAATCCCTTGACAAAAGTTATTTCCATATAAAATTTAAACAATTATGGTATGAGGATTAAACAATGAGTATTAAAGTATATATAGCAGCAGCTTTTAGAAGATTTTCAGCTAGAGATAATAATTCCAATAATTTAGCTTATGGAATTCTTCACAAGAATTCGTATACTGATTTTTTAGAATCGATAGAAAGCACTTTTATAAAGAAGGGTTATATTACATGTTTGCCCCACCGAGATGAAGGTCATTGGGGGAAAAAATACTACCCTCCAGAAACGATTAGTGCTATTTGCTATCGTCATGTTTTATCAAGCGATATTATTGTTGCTATAGCAGAAGATGGTAGGGGAGTTCATCTTGAATTGGGGTTTGCAGCTGGATTAGGAAACAAGACTATAATAATGTTTTATCATGAGAGTCATGAACCGAGTACTTTAATATGGGGTTTATCTTCAATAAGTCATAAGAATAATAGAATTCATATTTATAAATATACTGATATACAAGAAATTCAAAAGATATTAGCAGAAATAATACCTGATATTACAAAAAATACAATAATGTTCTCTCCTTTCAACAAAGCTATAGTAGACATTGGGTCACATACTATAAAATTGAATATATTCAGGATTTTCTCGCAAAATAGTAATGAGAACATATATAATGAATCGTATTCTTTAGGAATTATCGATTCCATAAATAATGGAATTCTTGAGAAAAATGTTCTTAATAAACTATTTGATTTATTAAAAAATTGGCAACAAAGAATTGAGAGTTATCATTGTTCAAATACTATCGTAATTGGTACAAAAGCATTACGTATTACAAAAAATATTGAAACTCTTAATGATATAATTAATTCACTTTTCCATACAAATTTAAAAGTCTTATCAAAGGAAAATGAACAATCTTTGATACAAATTCCAATAATAAGACAATTTAATTCTAACCTTCCAATAGCGATTTTGAATTTAGGAGGTGGTTCAATCCAATTTTCTGTGGTTGAGGATTCGATTCAAAAATACAATATTGTAATTGATTTTGGCACGAATTACATTACTTCAAAGTGGAAATGGGATAAAGCTATAAAAAGGCATACTTTTCGGAAAATAGTAAATAATATAAAAAAGATTATTGAAGAAGAGCATTCTTTATCGAATCCCTCCTGCGTAATGACACATTTATCTTATATGATACACACAGGTGGAGAATTGGATTTTCTTTTATCTTGCTTAGCACCTTTGAAGTATTGTCGTGTTTCTAAAACTCATGTTTCTCAAATTTCTAGAAGAGATTTTACCAATTTTGCATATGATTTTTGTAATAATGATATTGATCAAGCAGTAATAAAATATAGTTTAGATAAAAAGTGGCTAAGTGGATCGATTGCTTCTAACGCTATAGCTATCGCTTTTATGGAATTATATAACATAAGAATTTTGATTCCTAGCAATTTGAATATTTCAGATGGCTTAATACTAGAATAATATGAACATAGTTGAATTAGAGGCATCTTTATCTCACGAAGATAATTTTATCTGTCTTACACGATTGAGAGATTTCATTAGTGTTGAATTATCAGAGAATCATGTTAAGGCTCTTAATGTATTCAATTTGGGAGAGGAGATTTGTGCTAATTCTATACCGCTTGCCTTAACTGGATTTTCTTTTAACATACCCGGAGTTAAGAAAAATCATTTTAGCATCTCAAGTTCTGTAAGTTGTTTAAACTCTTTGCTGTTAAGTCATGAGCATAGATCAAGATTGATTAGACTCGATTATTCCAAATTTCAAAGTACCCTAAAAAATCTTTTCAAACAAAATAGAATCAAATCTGCTGGATTACACAATTTAAATCCATTTACGGTAGGAATCTTGTTATCATGTTTAAAAAATTTAGGATTCAATGAAACGGATGACATTGTGATGAAATGTGTAGAAATTTCTGAAAAAATGGCAAAAAAAGATGGCTTTAGAATTAATGAATACCCTCAAAATGGTTATTTGACATATTACAATTTAGTTGGTATGCAGGAATGGAATAAAAAAATAGAATCTAATCTTGCTTGTATACAATGGTCAAAAAATGAGTTATTCAAACAAATATCTTATTTCCATGCAAATGAATATGAGAAAAGTGACCCATATGAATTGGGGTATAACTTATTAATACAATATCATTTTAATAGAAATACCCTAAGCCCAGATATCATTGATTTAGCTCTGAAAACACTTTTTAGCGCTAAATTGAAACGAGGTGTTTGGGAGAAAAAGCAACCATTATTTATTTATGCAGATTATGGAGATGCATACTGTTTTACTTTTGAATTTCTGAACGCTCTTTTTAATGAATTTAGATCTGAATATAGTTTTCTTATAAAATTTAACGATAGTCTCATAGACTCTGTTCGCTGGATATGTAGAAATCGACAGATTATAAATAACATTAGCATTTATTCATCTGGAAATCGTTTCGATAGTCCTTATGAAGCTGAATCATGGGCAACAGCTGAAGTATACTCTTTTTTACAACGATTTTATGATTACTTAACTTGGAATATACAAGTTTCTATACTAAAGGAAATTAAGCACATACCTCATCCGAAGCCAGATGCAACTGCGTTTGACGATCTTCTCCAACCATCTGTTTTCATTGATGGTAAAGAAGAATTATTATTTGCATTTATTAAACGGGAAATTCTAGAACAATACAAAATCGATGATACAAATGAATATTCTCTAGTAAAAAAATCTAATAAAAAACTAGTTATTAGATCAGGTATTCTATTTGGCCCACCTGGTACTGGCAAAACTACTATAGTCAAACGTATTGCTAAATACTTAGGCTGGCCAATTATTATTCTTGACCCTAGTGATTTTGCTAAAGACGGTATGCCCTTTGTAACGCATCAAACAAGTAAGATATTTGACAAACTGCTTGAATTGCAAGATACTGTAATTTTATTTGACGAAATGGAAGAAATGCTGAAAGCAAGAAGACACCCTGTTGGTTCTGATGAAGGTGAATTCTCAACATTCGAACAAAAATTTCTAACTACTTCTTTGTTGCCAAAGCTACAGAATCTTCATGATAAAGCTGGAAGTCTTTTTATTATATCTACGAATTATTTTAATGATCTTGATGAAGCTGCAAAAAGAGAGGGTCGTTTTGATTTTGTTTTCCAAGTTTTACCACCATGTTTTGAAGAAAAGAAAAAGAAATTATCGGAAGAGTTGCCATCTTTAATTTTCACAAAACTTGAGATGGAAATGTTACGGTTTTCTACAGATGAGAATAATATTTTTGAACTCTTAACTCGACGGGAATTGGCAATTATTATAAAGGAATCTTTATCTAAGCCAGACTTTGATTTACATGATTTTATCGGGAGATTTGATTATCGGTTAAAAAAGGACAGAAGAAAAATCAATTCTGAAAAGAAAAAAAGTAAGATACAGCTTTAACGAATTATTACAAGACTTATTGACTTACTCAATCACATTTCTTTATTATGCGTAGCAAGTTTAGTTAAATAATCGGCTTAGTTTCAAGCTCTCGTCACTTCGTGCAAGCCTACGTCAAGCTCATTGCATCGCCTTCCCTTTTCAAATAGTAAGGAATAGAGGAAGAGGATAAACACATAGGCTTATCCCTGCATTGGGGATTGCCAATCCCCCTTCACAAGAGGGGAAACTAACTCTCTGCCCTTCAGGCATCTCCCTTAGCATAAGGGAGAAATGATGGCAAAGGTTACTGGTTACCGGTTACAGGGGGGAATGACATTCTTATGAACAAGCTGCTCTCAAGGAACAACCGAGGAATACACTTAGAAATACCTATGGGTATCCAAGCTGTAAGCAATCACTTTCTTATGGGTTTCCAATCTCGAGAGATTGGAAAGAGATTGGTATGGGATTGGTATCCGATTGGAAAGGGATTGGTATGTCCCAGGAAACGCTCAGGCTATTCCCAGTTTATCATAAGGAAATGACTTGCGCAGGCTTGAAGTCCGAAAAGCCTGTTGGTGGCATTGTACAATAAAAAATCCAGAAGTCATTTCGAACTCCAAGGGTGTTGGTTTCCAATGAACATCGCAGATGTGACAGCCCATAGCCTAAGGTGTGAACCTCAGGTAGAATGAGACCATTATCCTCTTTTCTTTCCGCTAAACCCTTTATGGGTGACATCATTATTATCGCTATCACCTCTATCGAGGTTTGGGAGGTTATTCTGTGATTCTTTCCTGAGGTTTACACCTTAGGCTATGTGCGGTCACCCTTTCAGGGTTTCATGGACACAGATCATTATATGCAGAAGGTTTACACCTTTGGCTATGTGCGGTCACCCTTTCAGGGTTTGATTAAACATGGATCCTCGCATTCGCTATCACGCTTATGATCATGGTGTCGTAGCGAAGGCTTTAGCCGTCGTAGGGACGATTTGAATCGTCCCATTCCGGCATGAACAGGATTAATCCTGTTCCAACGATTACTGAAGTAATCGCTACGGCATTTATATATTCTTCTTGACTTTGGAATTACCACAATCGTAATGAAGGAAGGTTGGAGGTATCATATGAAAAAGCGCTGGTTCATTCTTTGCCTTGTTTTCATCTCGATTGCGATGCTATATTCCCTTCCGGTTTCAATTCAAACGGCAAGACAGGCTGCCAATCATTGGCTCTCATGTAAATCGAATGAGCAATTCACGATCGATACATCGGTGACGCAATCATTGGATGGTCAGCCGTGTTTCTATGTGTTTCCATTGACCATGAGGAACCGGGAGAGTCAGAAAGGATTCATCCTCGTATCTTCAACGAATTCATATCAGCCGATCATCGGGTATTCATTCGATTCCCCATGGGATAATGATTTTTCCGATGCTGCCCGCACAGAATTCTTCAACAGCATTAAATATAGTATCAGGGAAAATGAAAGTAGAAGTGTTCCTGATGAAGCTGTAACCAGGCAATGGACTGATCTTTTGCAGGGAAGTTATGATTCTTTCAGGGATGACAGAGATGTGGCAGCGCTTGTCACAACTCGATGGAATCAAAGCCCGTTATACAATAACCAGTGTCCAACCATCAACAATGCGCTTTGTCCTGTAGGCTGCACGGCAGTATCCATGGCACAGGTCATTCGATATTACGCCTATCCCCCACAGGGAAACGGTTATCATAGTTATATATGGCATGACCAGGAATTGTCGGCTAATTTTGGTCAAACAACCTATGATTGGTCAAATATGCCGAATACTTTAGCCGGAGCCTCTGCCAATCAGATCAATGTGACCAGCCAATTCCTATACCAGGTCGGTGTATCGGTGAATATGGATTATGGTTCGGATGGTTCTGCTTCCTGGTATTCTCCATATGCATTCAATTATTACTTCCAATATCCGAATTCCATCCAACTGACAACAAAAACCGGAATGGGTACAGACGCCTGGAAAAACCTATTGCGCTTTGAACTCGACCATGCCAGACCCATGCCTTATGGAAATGCCTACCATGCATTTGTCTGTGATGGATACCAGGGGACGGATTTTTTCCATTTCAATATGGGCTGGGGTGGTTCCAACGATGGGTTTTACCTTTTAACTGCTCTCACACCATCCGGTTACCAGTTCTCGTTCGGTCAGAATGCGATTATCGGGATACATAGTCCCGGACTGCAATTTCCAGCACAATTGTCCTGCAGTACGTCAGGAAATAATATCAATCTCCAGTGGACAGGTGTTTCAGACCCACAATGCCTGGGGTATAAGTTATACATGAATGGACTATACTATGCACAAACAACTCAAACTTTTTATTCATTCACAAACGCCTCTCCGGAAACCAGAAAGTCGGTTTTTGTCACTGCTTATTATTCATCGGGTGAATCAGTTTCTTCGAACATCGCTTTCATCGATCCTGTCGTACTGTCACGCTTTGAGAGAAGATCCGATATAAGCATCTGCACTGATGGTGGGACATCAGAAGGAGCTGCTTGGATCGATATCGACAATGATAATGACCTGGATCTGGTAGTGGCGAATTATTCCGAACCGAATTTCCTATATCTGAATAATGGGAATGGTGATTTTACCAGGATTACCGAAGGTGCATTGGCAAATGATAATCGCACCACTGAAGGTTTAACCTGTGGTGATTATAATAATGACGGTTATATAGATGTTTTTATGGCAACGCTGCGGGATAAGAATCTGATGTTCCGCAACGATGAAAATGGTAACTTTAATCTCCTGCTCAACTCCCCTGTAAGCGCAAACGATACCAATTGCCGAGGTGTTTGTTTTGGTGATTATGATAATGATGGCTGGCTTGATCTGTTTGCAGGCCCGAACTATCTCTTCCATAATAATGCGCAAGGAGATTTCACACTTGTCACCTCAGGACCCATATTCGGTAATTCGGGAAATGCGAGCACCGCCACCTGGGTGGATTTTAATAATGATGGATTGATCGACCTGCATGTATTCGACGAAACGACCGGATATCATCATCTATATCAAAACCTCGGCGAAGGGCAATTCACGATATTCAATGATCCGGTATTCAACGCCCAATACACCAACTCGCGAGGTGCAAGCTGGGGAGATTATGATAATGACGGATTTGATGATGTGGTCATTACAAGAGAAGATGGCTATTCAAATATTCTTCTCCATAATAACGGCAACGGTTCGTTCACAAGAGTAACGAATGACCCGGTGGTTACCTCGAGCGGAAACGGAAGAGGCAGTGCCTGGGCAGACCTGGATAATGACGGTGACCTGGATCTCATCATCGTGAATTTCGGAGAGCCGAATCTCCTTTTTTACAACGATGGAAGCGGACATTTTACGCAGGATACAACGGATATCATGGGACAGGACTCATGGATGTCCAGTGCTGTGGCAGTCGCTGATTATAACAGGGATGGAAAACTCGATGTCTTTATTACCAATGAACTCAACCAGAATAATATGCTCTATGATAATGTCGATCCTGCCGGAAATTACCTAACTATCAAATGTACCGGTAGAGTATCCAATACGCAGGCAATCGGGACCATCATCTGGGTGAAAGCCAATGTGAATGGAACTCCCAGGTGGCAGAAAAGAACCGTGATGAGCCAAACCGGTCATGAGACGATGAACACGGTGGAGCAGCATTTCGGTCTTGGACAGGCAACTGTGGCTGATTCGATCATCGTATATTGGCCTAACGGTATCGTGCAGACATTGACCAATGTAACAGCGAATCAGTATCTGGTTATCAATGAAACAGGCTATATCCTGCATGCAACCATTTCATCGGACATCACGACTTCGAATGTAGGTCAGGAAATTCAATTCCATAGCATGGTTCAGTCATTCCCTTCCCCGGTGTCATTATATCAATGGTGCTTTGATTATCACGGGACATTCACAGAGGATTCGAATTTACCCAATCCTACCTGGATATATAATGAACCTGGCTATCATACGGTTCGGCTTATTGTGTTAAATGATGATCAAAGTTATACAGTTACCAGGGAAGAATTGATCTATACGAATTACTTTGCACATGTAGCGACCAGCATTAACACAAGGCAGTAATTTTACCGGAGTATCCTGTCCCGATCTCAACAATGACGGTTATCCTGACCTCTACCTTTCCTGTGCAGTTACCCAATTCAATCATTGTTTGCTGAATCACGGGAATTTTGATTTTACACAGGAGAACTCCCTCGGCTTGACTACCGGCAATTACAATGCCATTTCATCTACCTGGGGAGATATCAATAATGATGGTATTATCGATGGCTATGTGGCGGATAGGGGAACACATCCGGATCAATTCTTCATGGGTGTGCCGGGTGAAAATTGGATGACCGATCCGATCACTGAAACACTTTTCCCATATCACGAGAACTCCATGTCATCTTCCTTTGTCGATTTCAATAATGACGGTAAGCTCGATCTCTTTGTAGCCATTGGCAATGGAAGTGTTCATCGATTATGGATGAACACGACCACGGACACGTATAATCCATCCTTTACGGAAATGACAGGGACACTTTTTGAAAGTGCAGGAAGCAATACCAATACCGCCATCTGGGCTGACCTGAATAATGACGGATTACAGGATTGCTTTATCGCCAATAATGGCACGAATTCACTCTATCGGAACCCTGGGAGTGGTCAGTTCAGTCAAATCACGAGTGGAGATATCGTTTCTCTCAATTCCAATTCGTTGAGTGCATCCGCAGGTGATTATGATAATGATGGAGACCTCGATCTGCTGGTGACAAATTCGAATAACGCCACTCTCCTCTATAGGAATAATGGCAATTTCAATTTCACTCAATTGCAAACCATGACTTTTGGAACGCAAAGCTATCTGCAGAGAGGTTCGACATTCATTGATATGGATAACGACGGATTGCTTGATATCATTCTCGCCAATAACAATGGTCCTTTCCAAATCTATCATAATGAAGGGAATGACCAATTTCGCTTACTTGACAGGGAATATGTTGCACAGGATGCTCATAATACAGCCGGATTAGCGATTGCCGATTTCGACAGGGACGGTGCGATGGACTTTGTTGCTATGCATAACGCCCCCACTGTGTATAAAAATACCCAACCAGCCAAACATTGGATGGAGGTACGTTTAAGAGGTATCACATCAAACCAGTCAGCCATCGGTGCAAAGGCGATTGCTTCCTATATGGATCATGGGCAAAGAATACACCAGAGACAGGATGTGTTGGGGCAAACCGGTTATGGTGCACAGAATTCACTCTATCTGCATTTCGGTCTTGACCAGGCTGAGCAGGTGGATACTCTTTTTGTATTTTGGCCCAGTGGTACAGTCACCACGAATCTGAATATCGGTGCGAACCAGTTTATCCAGCTAAGTGAAGATGGTTCTGTCCAAACAAGCGATCAAACGATTCCATCAATGCCTTTTATGATCAGCAATTATCCGAATCCTTTCAATCCGACGACAACCATCCGCTTCTCACTACCTGTGAAATCCGACTGCTCGCTCGAGATATTCAATATTAGAGGACAAAGAATCATTACAACTCAATTCAAGGGATTGGCAGTTGGATATCACGAATGGGCATGGAATGGTGCAGATGCATCCGGTTCACAGGTAGGCTCAGGTGTTTATTTCTGCAGAATCCAGACAAATAAGCAATCTCATAT
>DAONDQ010000077.1:0-13335 GCA_035402645.1 Candidatus Cloacimonadota bacterium
CCAGAATTGGCGCAGCTTTCGATACGGAAGGAGGAAATTGAACAGAAATGCATCCTGAATTCGCCTGATTTCCTTTACGATGTCATCGCATATCCTGAATATCGGGAAAATGGTGAAATTGCCTATGAGCAGGTAAATCAGCGAATCGCGGTGAAACGGAAATTTCCACCCGAATATTGGCGTGACAGATACAAGAGAAAAATGCTGTTTGAGATCATCAGTCGTGAAGTCTCACCGGATATGAATGAACCACTGAGCAGGAAGATCCGACGCAAGTCCTTCCCGCTACTTGGCAGGATCAAACTCTTTGCCCTCTATATCAGGAGAAATTTCCAACTGAAGATTCGCAATAAAACGAACATGATGATCACATTTCTGGAAGCACCGATCCTTGCCTTTATCGTCGGATTTATTCTGAGGCTTGCCCCTGAAGCCGAAAAGTACAGTTACTATAACAATACCAATATCGGTCCGTATATATTCGTATCCATCATTGTATTCATTTTTCTCGGTATGTCATCCAGCATCCAGGAGATATTCGAAGAAAGACGTATGATCTTGCGGGAAAAGATGATGAATATGAGAGTCTGGCATTATCTTGGTGCCAAGATCATCATTCTCTCTCTGTTCTCCCTGATACAAGTCCTATTGTATTATCTTGTGAGTTCCTGTATCCTGGATATGCGCGGTGTGTTCATCCCCAGTATCGGTTATTATTTTGCCTCAGCGATGATAGGCTATTCCATGGGTTTGTTCATTTCCAGTTTTCTCAATGATAATCGTGCGATCATCACGATCTTACCGCTCGTACTGATTCCCCAGATCATTTTTGGAGGCGCCATCATCCAGTACGAGAAAATGAACAGGGAACTCAAGTTATTGAAGAAGAGTCCCATACCTGAAATTGTTCAAATCATACCTTCACGTTGGCTCTTCGAAGGGATGTTTACAGCGACCTCAAAATTGAACGCTTACGAACATCGCATCACCAATCAGGAGAAAAAAAGATTGACATTGGAAAAAAAATACAAAAAAGGATATATTGACTTTGCTGAGCTTCAGCATGGCACCGATTTGGTCTATGCAGAGAAGTCAAGCATCGCCCGGCATTACCCGATTGAGAAATACACGAATGCCAGTGTTGATAATGCTGTTGATATGATGGATGGAAGATTCCTGAATTCTGAACAGAACGTATAATTACAATATTTTAATCGTACTTCTGTATACGTTATTATTTGAATTGGCAACTTTGATAAAATTGAAGTATTTTTTCAAAGAGTGATTTAACATTACCAAATTTTAAAAATAGATGAATTAATTGGAGGAAAAGATGAAGAGATACTTAACAGTCATACTGATACTGACGGTTGTTCTTACCCTGGTTTCAGGATGTAAGAAGAAAAATAACCTTCCCCCTAAAAACGCTGAGGAAGTAACCGACTATTATTTAGTCCCGCTTCCCAATCTATCTACAATTCTCTCCGGTCTTGATTATCTCAAGAACACTGATTACGACAAAGCAGTGGACAAGAACTTATTTGCTGCCGATAAGGAAGTGTACAAAACTTCTTTTGCACTTGGTGTTCTTACTGCTGATGGTGTACTGGCTGTAAAGGCAAAGAACAAGACCAAACTCATGGCAATTTCAACTGCAATGATCGATGATTCCAAATTCATCGGTATCGATGAGAACATTCTCAAACTTGCAGATGAATTGCAGGGTTATGTGAAAGCTGAAGACTGGAAGAATCTTGAACTTGCACTTGATAAATACAAGATCGATGTGGAATCATCCCTTTTCGAATCCAAGCGCTATGACCTGTTTACATTGATGCAATTAGGCGGCTGGACGGAAGGTTTGAATCGCATCACCAACCTGATCAATACCAATTACAAAGCCGATAATTCAACTCTCGTGGATCAAAAGGGAATCTTGAATGAACTGATAGACAATATGAACAAGATTGACAACGAGAATATCACAAAAGCGGATTATTTCTTCGTTGCCAAATCTAATTTCGCCAAGATCAAACAGATCATTTATGCTCCAATAAATGGAACATACACAAAAGATCAACTCACTGAGTTGAACAAACTCACCCAGGAAATCAAGGATTCATTCAAAGCGAAATAAAGAAAACGAATATAAGGCTCAGGGCTAACCTGAGCCTTTTTTTGTGCCCTTCAAAAATAACCCCGACGTCACCGCTTCCTAACCGCACCATTACCGCACCCTCGTGTGGTTATCCCAAGGGTAATATCTGAACAGTCTCATCACATTTAGCATCAATGTTTCTAATTGGAAAAAGGATGAGCCTTTTGAAAATAGGAAAGATAGATGCAAATATTATATCAAACATCAAATAGAGGGAACATTAGTTGCATTAAAAATCTACGAATTCTATATACTGGAGGGAATCATGAGAAGTATCCTGATTATTTTATTCATATTGTGCTTAGGAAATCTGCTTGCTTTGATGAATGCACCCCAGCAAATCACCGGAATTCCATCCGGAGATCGATTTGCCGGATATGATGCAGCAGCCTATCACAACGGGAATATGTATTTTGTATATCTGAAAAATCAACCTGACCACAAGTTACGGGATCTGATATTCGTCAAATCACCCGATGACGGACAATCATACTCATCCCAGACGATTACAACTGTACATGATTACGGGATATGCGGGAGTGACTCACTTGGGCATTTCACAACCAATGATAAAAGTGCGCCTACAATCTTCGTGAATGATGAACATATCATCATCACATACCATGATTTCGGAAAATTCTACACAGCCATATCGTCAGACAATGGAACTTCATTCACAATCAATCAATTCGATGAAGGATACGATCCCTTACCGTTCGTACAGGAATCGAATGGACAATTGCATTCCTATGTTTCAATCATGGATCCTGCAACTGATATGTTATATTCAGCGTTTTATAATAGATTTGAAACCGAGAATGCTGACCTAGGTGGAGAGGCTGGAAGAACGTATTTTTGGGGTCCTGATGTAGTTTATGGTCCTGTCCGAAGTAATACTGATATATGGGTAGAACAAGCAGGAGGTGGAACGAACAACGGCTGGCCCACATTCTGGGGACCTGTGTACACGTCTGGGGTGATTCAATCGTCCACCGGTACAGTTCCCTACAGTACCATTTTCAGGGGTCCGGTGTATGAGCATGTTGCACCAACCAAATTGGGAGGAATAATTGGGGTGTATGCAGGACCACATTTCCCCGGTGGTCATAATCAAAACTACATAGATTTAGTAAGGGTAAATGGTTCTGTATTTACTTCCTGGGTAGGAATCAAGACTCCACATATTAACCCTTATAATATAGATGTCTATGCCCTTTACCCACCCCCACAGGGTCCAGTATTGGCGACCAATACAATCACATCTATGGATACAATCTGGGTACAAGGTCCCTCAGGTTCCGTGGTAAACAATAGCATTTATTGTCAAAATGAACTCTGGATCGAAGGCACTTTTTCAGGAAGGCAAGTCTGGGGTTGTGCTGATACCATCAGAATCATCGGTAATATCAAGTTGACTGAAACTCCTCTTGGTACAAATGCTGATGGAGGCAATAATCCTGGTACAGCCAACCTGCATGACTATGTTGCATTAATTTCTGAGCAAAAGATCATGATTGCATACGGTTATAAAGATCCTGCCGATTCATTAAGAAAGCACACCACATGTGGTGGGGACAACTCCGGGGTCTGGATATATGCTTCGCTGTTTGCATTTGGTGATGGAGATGGCAATCCACACAGGGATGGAGTATTCACTTTTGATTATCAGCATCCGCATCATTCCACACCCGACCAGATAATTGACGGTCAGAATTATGATTTGAATGACCTGCATTCACACATTTTCCCTCAAACTCCTGAAAGTCCGTGGCCCGGAGCATTGGATTATCCCTGGTATAACCCTTTATGGCCTGAAGCCAATCCCTACCTGGAAAGGGGGAGTGTTCATCTTTATGGTTCAGTTTATCAGCGACGGGCAGGTTTTCTTCACCGATCGGTGAGCGATCCACCCAATCATGACGGTACTTGGAATTTTGCAAATTACAAATATGGTTCTGCTTGCACAGGTATAAATTATCCTGGTGCATCAGGAAGTGGAATCGGTTATAAAAAGGATTTTCATTACGACACAAGATTGAAGGATGGGATATTTAATTTCTATGTAAATGCGAACTTCATCAATCTAATGGTTTCATCAGACATGCAATCTTGGGAGTATAGGGCTCTTATTCCATCTGAACGGGTCATTTCCAAAACCATGCAGATCGAAAATGACCAGGAATTTCTGACGCTCAATAATCAGGTATATGTAAACAGAAGCGGACATCAAGTACTTTTACCGGTTCAGCCCCAAATACAGGGACACATTCAAAGAAGTTTCAGCAATAACTCCGATGCCTATTTGTTAACAAGTATCGATACAAATACGTCCGATTCCGATACACTTCAGATCATTCATTTGAACATGGGTAATAATTCAGGTACATCTTCGATATCTTATCAAGTGCCGATAACAGGTAAATTCTATGACTTCCAGGTAAATGGACAGCAGCAGGGGATTTTGGCTGCAATGGCATCGGATGGTTCAATCAATTTCTATAAACAGGATGAGAACTCACAATATACGTTGGCTGAATCCTGGCAAACCGGTTTGAATCTTACTTCACTGCATTTAGATCGCAAATTAAACAGGATGGTCATGATACCCGCAGACAATGATTCATTATACGTTCTATTTTACCTGAAATCAGCAGATAATGATTCTTTAGGCACGTTCTACCTGGCGAAGGGACATATGACCTTTACCGGTAATCATGATGTTGTTGCTACACCACCCACAATTTCCCTGCGTTCTTATCCGAATCCATTCACTTCGGAAATGAATGTCTATGTGAATATAAGTAAACAAGAGAAAGTTAGAATCGAAATATTCAATTTGCGTGGGCAGAAAGTCAGGACGATTTGTTCAGCAACCAATCTCCCCAAAGGCGAGCATACCCTCGTCTGGAATGGTACGGATGATGCCGGGAATGTGGTGGCTTCGGGCATTTATGTTGTCAGGGCACAAATAGGCAATTCCATCCTGATGAAAAGAACCGTAAAAATCAAATAGAGGTATGAATGAAATATGATATCATTTACACTGAAGCCAAGAAGCAATTCGCTGAATGGGCAAACCCGGAGATTGTGAAGAAATACTCCCGCTATTTCAGGGAAGGATATGATGCTTATGGTTTGGTGGAAGGTCAGTTGACGGAATATTCAAAGCAAGTCCTGGAAAAATATCCAGAAATGACCGTAAATGACATTCTCAAACTTGGTGATACGCTGTTCGCTGACGGTAAATATGAAATGGGTAGTTTGGCATACCTGCTTCTGTATGACAAGAAGAAGCAGTTTGATGCTTCGACCATCAAAGGTGTAAAAAGATGGTTCGATCGTGGGGTTTCAAACTGGGCACACAGTGATGTTCTCTGCTCAAAAATCACCCCAATCTTCTTTGAAAAGAAGATCCTTACTTTTCAAGACCTAAAGGATTGGAGAACATCAGACAGTCGCTGGACAAGAAGAGCAGTGCCGGTAACACTCCTTGCCTTGAGGAAAACGGAAGCACCAGGGAACCTGCTGTCTTTTATAGAACCGATGATTCTGGACAAGGAAAGAGTTGTTCACCAGGGATTGGGATGGTTTCTGCGTGAAGTATGGAAGATACACCCCCGAGAAGTGGAAGATATCCTCTTTACATATAAAAACACTGCAGCCAGGCTGATCATTCAATATGCAACGGAAAAGATGACCAAAGAACAGAAAGCGAGATTCGCAAAGGATAAAAAGAAGGCATAACCTTTCAATTCCTTGATATTTAGTAATTCCGAAGATTCATTTGAATAATCTGGATAATCTCAAGTTGCAGAAAATCTCTTGACATAAGCCCTTTATTTGCATTATAGATAATATAAATGGAATGATTCCATATTTGATTCCGTTGAATTTCCCTTGATTGATTCTTAACGATATGAATAATAAAGGTTTGGGGTTAATATGAAATTCAAGACCGTATGTTTTCTTTTTATCCTAAGTTCCCTGCTTTTTGCTTTACCTTTGGCAGCAATCGATTACAAGATCCAAAAAGGTGATAATCTTTCCGGCATTGCAAAGAAATTCCATACGACAGTGAAAGCCATCCAAGATGCCAACAAACTCTCGGACACTGGTATCAAAGCCGGTCAGACTTTACAGATACCTGTCCCGGCAGACATAGCAACAAGACCAACAGCAAATCAATCGGTAAAACAAGTTCAACCTACACCCAAACCAAAACCGGAATCGCGGACAGAACCTGCTGTAAAACCAAAAGAAACAACCAGACCCAAGTTATCTGAAGTTGTATCACAACCTGCGAAAGTGGAGCAGAAAACACAAGCGAAACCAGAACCGAAACCGGTTCCAAAGGTTGAACCCAAGCTGCAAAATGAAGAGGCTGATACAACCTACGAATTATCCAATTCAGAACATCCCGGTATTTATGTTCCCATCGGAGCAGATTCAACACAACATGCAAAGGTAAAAGATGTAAGACCCGGCACCTTGAGTAATGCAGGAATCATTCTTGCCATCACATTGCTCGTATTCTTCAGTTTGCTTATCATATATCTCGCCATGATCAAATGGTTCACACCCATCCTTGAAGACATGAAAACCGATATCCTCAGACGCATTCCAGTCAATCTTGGTGAGATGGCAAGCAAACCAAGAAACTTCAGTTCTTTTGAATTCGAAAGAAGATTCGAGAAAATTGAAAAGCTGATCATGAGCCATGAGAAGAATCTTTATAGCCTTATCTCTTCCTTGATGTTGAAAACTGAAGGCATCAACACAGAGATACCGGAAAGGAAAAGCGAAATGCCTTTGGAAGGAATACCGGTTCGAATACTTCCAAATGGGAAACTGGAAAAACATACTGCATTCCATAGTTATTTGGAACTATTCCATAAAGAAGATTACTTTGAATGTTATGTCTGTGCCTATGTCAAGGCACCGCTGCCATTGCTGAATCAAAATCTCAGTGCGATCTTCGATATGGAAGACCAGGAACTCAATGCCTATAAGGTTGTGCTCCCCGCCATATTCACAAAGGATGAAGGAGATGAGAATCAGGCGGAAACCTGGACTCTGCTTCGAAAAGGAATCCTTGTTTATTAGAAGTTAAAATCCATTCCGGTCAATTGAAGATATAGGGATATTGTCTTTATTTGCTTTACAAATATGGAATTACAATTATATTTGCTTCATAATACGGCATGTAGAGGTGTGTAAGATGAAAGCGTATTTCAGTATCATTTTTATTCTCTTTCTCTCCTTGTTGGGAGCAAACGTTCATACATCCTATCTTTGGCATCTTGATCAGCCAATCTATTGGCCTGAAAAGAGCACTTGGAATACATATCATTATCAAACTGCATGGGAATCCGATTACAAGAAGAACCATGGTGCCAACATCTATTCGGATGGGCAGGCACATCCTCTGAATAATTTACCCGATATCTTTGGAAATGCCGATCGTGTGGCAGCGTATCAATATCGCATGAAAGATGCCGTGAATTCAATTCGCTTCATCAATAATGAAGCAGGAGCACAAGTCAGCATCTCCGGTTGTCTCATGGAGAACATCAATGACTTGGCACAGGCTGGACAATGGGGATATTACAGCGGTTGGAACAATAGTTACCAGGAAGCAAGAAATTGGCTGACTGTAAATGGCAAACCCAGAATGGATGTAGTAGCCTTTACTATGGATCATGCCCTCTCCCCTCTTGTTGATGAAAATTGCCTTAAAAAACAAATTGAAGCACATAAATATATATATGGTCAGCTTTTCGGTACTTCTCCCGTTTATTCAAAAGGATACTGGCCTGCAGAATGTGCATTTTCTGAAAGAATTATCAAGGTTCTTTCCCAGGAAGGTATCCAATGGTCTGTGATCGCCAATAGTCATCTGGCAAGAACCCTGAGTGATTATCCCCTGAGTTACGGAACTTCAGGATGCAATATCGACCCACCGAACCAGGCAGATAAGGTCACAACGAATGGAAACCACTGGTGGAGCGGACAAATCGATGGAAGAGGCGGAACCTTCGCGGCACCGTATTGTTATCAGGCTCACAAGGCGAAGTATGTGGATCCTGATACAGGTACTGAATATAAGATCACAGTTGTCCCCATGGACGATCTCCTCAGTTACCAAAATGGATACAGTACGATGGGTACAGGTGATATCGATTCCCACATTGCGCCTTATGATGATGCAAATCATCCATCCATCGTATTAATGGCACATGATGGAGATAACGCCTGGGGTGGTGGTTTCAGTTATTACAATGAATCTGTTCCGGGTTTTGCCAATGCAGCTAATTCCCAGGGATACACCCCTTCAACGGTGGAGCAATTCCTTGCCAATCATCCCGTACCTGATAATGATGTTGTTCATGTTGAGGACGGTTCCTGGGTGAATGCAGCCAATGACTGGGGACATCCCCAATTCATCAATTGGTTATGGCCCATGTACAATTCCTCAAAAGTATTTGACCCCAATGGTTGGACGGAGGATGCCAGGAACTGGGCGGTACTGACTGCCGCACAGAATCGTGTCGATATGGCAGAACAACTGACCGGGACATTGAATATAGCCAAGATCGTCTATCCGGATGCTGCTTCCAATAATGCTGAAAGAGCATGGCATTATTTCCTTCCGGCTTTTAATAGTGGATATATGTATTATGGTACAGCCATCGATATGGAAGTCAAACCATCTCTTGCAGCCAATAATGCCACCCAATATGCGGATTATGTGATTAATGCCCACCCTGGTGTTGATAATACAGCCCCCACCTTATTCATTCCACAGAGATTCCCGTATAATCCAGGTGGAAAGGGGTTCGGTCCCATTTACAGTTATCAGGAGCATCAGAATTCCTCTGATTTCTACGTCTGGACTTTCGCATATGATGCATCCGGCTTGCAGTCAGTTACCCTGAAGTACAGAACGGATACCGATGGTGTGAATCCTTTGACTGATAACGTGAATGAAACCTATGCCGGAGGTACTGGCGTCAGTACCTGGACATCACTCTCCATGTCTGAAAGAGACTTCCCGACAGGCAATGTGACGAATAACTCCGAGATCAATTTTTTCATCCTTCCCAACTACATTGCCAATGAGTATTATGCCCAGATCACCGGTTTGACCAATGTGCTGGTTGATTATTATGTGGAAGCGATCGATTCATATGGGAATGTCAAGAAATCCCCAATTCAGCATGTATATGTGGGAACAGGAAGCGGTACAGGTACAACCACAGGAGTCACCTATACGCCGACAGCACCAGTGGCAGGGCAATCCATGACAATCTCTTATGGAAATGCAGGTTCTCTTTATAGTTCCACTCAACTGAAGATCCATCTTGGGCAAAACAACTGGTCTTCATTTGCAGATTATAATATGACTCTTTATCCGGCAGAGAATTGCTGGAAGTACACTTTTACGGTACCTACAGATGCTTCCCAGGTCGATTTTGTTTTCACCGATGGCAATAACCATTGGGATAATAACAGCGGTGCTGATTGGCATGTCACGGTAACAGGAGCAGCCACGGGTTTTGTTATGGATGGAGTCCTGGATGCATCTGCTCAACTGGTTGCGCAAAATAGCACATTGAAACTTTATACTGCCAAGCAGGGAGATATTCTTTATGTTGCCGCCACACCTGCTTCAAGCACTACGGATGTTTTCCTCTATATCAGCACATCCAAGTCGACCATGGTCAAAGCGCCCTGGGCTAAGGCCGGACAGGTGGATCAATGGGAACTTTACATGGCAAATGAAGGAACAAACGGATACAATGCATGGACTGATCAGAATGGTTCAGCCACGATCGCAAGAAATTCAATTCTCGAAGGTAAATTCAATGTTCTGACCGAATGCGGTGCGGTCGATTCCATCTTCATTGCAGTCGGAGAATATGCCACGACTGATGGCGGTTCACTCATCAGACAGGTTCCTACCGGTAATGGTGATGGGAATATCAATTTCACGGAATATTATACCTGGATACTGAATCCGGTACCAAATCCCCCGTCGAACCTGGTAGTCACCCGCTCCGGAAACGATATTTTTCTTAGTTGGAATCCAACCAATCTTCCCAATTATGCGTACAAGATCATGTATTCAGAAAATCCCTATGCCGGTATTTCGGACTACAGCCACTTAGCCACAACATCGGGGACTACCTATACGCATTTCAATGGCGTGTCCTGGGCCGATAAACTTTTCTATCGAATCATTGCAATTCCGCAATCATCGAGAATTTACGGACTTACACAATCTTCTTCTGAATGAGATTGAAACAAATATTATATTGTATGCAATTGATGCTTGACTTTATTTATCTCTTTGATTATAATTGATTAAATCAATTAATAAAGGAGATAAATGTATGAAACGTTATGCTTTTCTTCTTATTTTAGTATTGCTGCCTTTGCTTGCACTGGCAATCAACAACCCTTATCACTTCAATAAAAACTCATTTGGGCTTCATGGCAAGAATGTTCAAGTTCGTTCTTGGAGAATGCTTGAATATATCCTGGAATCTAATTCGAACGGGTGGCAGAATAATACAAAAAACGTGATTTACTATAACCATAATCACCCGACTGCTATCGACAGTGTAGAAGGATATGACTTTGATGATCAGACAAATGCATGGGTTTTAACAACACCTATTGTTTATACCTATGATTCCGCATGGGAATATGTAGTCAATATCACCGGTTATTATACCTTTGGTGGTTTATTCAGATTCCCAATATATCAGGAAGTGGTCAATTACACTCCCGAGCATTACATCTCACATATTTCCGTACTTATGATCGATATGGACACAAATGTCTGGATGCCAATGGCAAGAATGCACCTCTTTTATAATAATAACAACATTTCATCAGTATATCAATGGACAAGCGCTGATGACACAGATCCCGCGTCATATTCAAAAAGAACCTTCACATTTGACGGACAGGGAAGAATCATTACTGAAACAGGTATGAACTCACCTGATTCAACAAATTGGGTTAATTCTGAACATGTCGACAGAACTTACCACCCACATGACACAACAACAGCCGCTTCTTTCGCTTCGAATTTTTCTCACTATTACCCAATCATGCTCACAGATGACCAAAGTCCTATTTTTGGAATGGTTCTCCAGGAACTTGACAAATCATGGGACGGCAGTAATTGGATCAACGATCAGAAACTTGATTATCAGTATGATGCTCAAGATCATCTGACTACTCTCATGGATCAGGACTGGAATGGATTGGCATGGAATGATAATCGAAAGGACATTTATACCTACGATACCAATGGTAATATGTATCGTGATCTTGTGCAGAATTGGAATGACGGTTCTTCTTCCTATGTCGATTATGAACGTACGACATACACATGGGGAGAAACTACAGCCAATGATGATAATACGACACCTGCTCTCTCCGGTTTATCCATGGCTGCTTTCCCGAATCCTTTCAATGACAAGCAATCAGTGAAAGTCTATTCCAGAACGATGCAGCCTGTTCAGGTTAAAGTGTTCAATATCAGGGGACAGGAAATCTATTCAACTTCCATTCTTCCCAATGCCACCTTCAATTGGAATACAAAAGCAATACCTTCCGGTGTATATTTCATGAAGGCGGTACAGGGTGATAACACCACTACCACTAAGATCTTGAAGATTAAGTAATAATAATCATCTAATCAACAGGCGACCGTAAGGTCGCCTGTTTCTTTTCCTGACTTATGTGTATCCTTACGCAATCCAATCCCTTTCCAATGGGATTCCAATCCCATACCAATCTCTTTCCAATCCCTCGAGATTGGAAAGAGACAAGAAAGAGATTGGAATTAGCTTGGATATGCATTGGAATTTCCCATAGAACTGCTCGTTTATTGATCGGAGAATCCCATATGATTATGGACTTGACATGATGATGTGCAAAGGAAAAAGATAGCAGTTATATTATACTTCATGGAGGAATGAATTGTGAAGAAACTGCTGATATCAATGATATTGATTAGTGCGTTTGCGCCATTATCATTGATATACGCAGATCCCATCCGATATCAGAATAACAATTTCACATACGAGGAAATCCTTGGGAACAGGTTATCCCAACCATTACCCGGTAATTATCAGTCGATGCCTTCGGATTCAAATCCTGCTTTTTCCTATTTTGTAAAAAAATATACGGAGAAGAATCAGGTACTCCGCTTCCTGCTTTTTGACGATGATACCATGTCACGCTCTATCTATCAATATGTTACAAAGAACTTATCAGGCAATATCGTACTGATGAACTTTGGCGGATATGCCTATGTGAATGTGAATATGAAAAGCGCGATCATGAACAGTGAATACATCAAATTTTCCATTCCCTTTGGGCAATGGAAGGATATAATAAAGAACAAGACGGAACCAAAATGAGTGAATTTAAGATCATCTCGGATTACCAGCCAACTGGTGATCAACCGGAAGCCATCGTAGAATTATATCAAAACCTTCAGCAGGGAAAGAAGCATCAGGTTCTGCTTGGAGTGACAGGTTCGGGAAAGACTTATACGATTGCAAATGTGATCGCCTTATATAATAAGCCTACACTTGTCCTTTCTCATAACAAAACACTCGCTGCACAATTATACGGTGAATTTAAGCAATTGTTTCCTGAGAATGCCGTTGAATATTTCATCTCCTATTATGATTATTACCAGCCTGAGGCTTATATCCCGGGCAAAGACATTTACATCGAGAAAGATTCAGATATCAATGATCAGATTGAAAAACTGAGGCTGAGAGCCACCATGTCCCTCATGGAAAGAAGGGATGTCATCATCGTGGCGAGTGTATCCTGCATCTATGGTTTGGGGGTTCCTGATGAATACCGTGAAGCCCTTGTCTTCCTGAAAGTTGGAGACACAATCGAAAGAGATGATCTGCTTCGGAAACTGGTGAATGCGCACTATGGAAGAAACGACATCGCATTTGAAAGGGGAACCTTCAGGGTCAAGGGAGATACTGTCGATATCTATCCTGCATATCTCGAACATTGCATACGGGTCGAATTCTTCGGAGATGAGATCGTTTCCCTCCAAAAACTGCATCCAATCACGAATAAGATACTTGATAAGGTGGAGCAGTATCCCATTTATCCAGCCAATCACTTTG
>DAONDQ010000078.1:0-13093 GCA_035402645.1 Candidatus Cloacimonadota bacterium
AGAAGGAGATGTTTTTTTGTAGCAATAAGATGTACAAATAGAATTTCTTTTCCTTGACGTATAACATGCCCCTTTCAAATGTTACATTCTAAATCTATGACAAAAAGGGGGTGAGTAGTTTGCCATCAGTCGTATCAAAAGAAAACGAGCCCTTTGATATTCTCTTAAAACGTTTCAAGAAGAAATGTGAGAAAGCTGCTATCCTATCAGAGATCAAGAAGCATCAGGCTTATGAAAAACCAAGTGAGCAGCGTAAGCGTGAAGAAAATGCAGCACGCAGAAAGATGTTGAAAGCCCAGCGTAAGATGGAAAGGTTCATGAAATGATCAGAACGATTGTTCTGAATTCTTTCCTCATCAGCTTGGATCATGCGCTTGCGTATTTTTCCAGGGTTTTTCAAAACAGCCAAGACTTGTTATAAACATCGTATTTAGCTGTTAGTAATTATGAAGGGGAGTGCAGCTCCCCTTTTTCTATTCCTCTAAGATACCTCGGAGGTTATGGAATGCACGTATTAGATATTATCCTCAGTTTGATCCTGGTCGTTTTCATTGTCTTTGGTTATCGTAAGGGATTGATTGGTGAACTTCTTCAACTTGCCGGACTAATTGCCACATTTCTCCTGGTTGGAAGATTTGCGCCTCTTGTGAAAGCCGGACTGATCATGAAATGGCATCTTGGACCTTTCCTGGCTACACTCTGTTCCTACCTGATCATTTTCATCCTCATCGCCATCATCATCCAATTGGTACGCATGGCAATGGAACACTTCGTAGAAGCGTTGAACCTGAACTTTCTGAATCGTTCACTCGGCGCAGCATTCGGTCTGCTCAGCGGACTGTTCTTTTTTGCCATTATCCTGATTTTGATCGATCTTCTTCCATTATCTCACAGCTTTGATAGAGCAACGATGGACTCCAAAGTGATCAAGACAGCCCGTATCATGAAAGGTGAACTACTGGGTGTGATGGAACATGAAAAGGTGATTCCACCCAAAAAGCTGACTCCATAAAAGAATTTAATGTACTCATATCATTCGCTTGAATTCAACAAGGTTAAAGACCTTATCATATCAGAATGCCATTCTGAATTCGGAAGACAATTATCTGACAGTCTTCTGCCTCTCACTGTAAAGAAGGATATTCTTTCCAAACAGAGCCTCATCGGCGAAATCCAGGAACTGCTCAGGGAAGGCACTCATCCGTCTCTAGAAGATTTGCACCCGTTGGTAGAGCTTTTTGATGAATTTGAAGGTCAGACCTTTAATTATGAAGAATTCAGAATGATCTACGAAACAACGAGAATAGCCAATTCAATAGCGGAAAGAAAGGAAGAATTCTCCAAACGAAAGCACTTTTATCAGCTTATCAACGGACTGAAGGCATTCCCGGGAATTACAGCCAGATTCGTGCAGATATTTGATTCAGAAGGTGAGATACTGGATAGTGCTTCGCCGGCATTAAAGCAGATAAGAAGACAGCAGCGTTCAGTGCGGGAAGACATTATCAAGACTTTGAACCGTAAATTCCAAGACAACCAGTTCGAGAAATTCGTTCAGGAAAAGATCGTCACGCAGCGTGAAAATCGTTATGTCATACCGGTCAAGGAAAGCAATGTAGCCTTTGTGCCCGGGATAGTCCAGGGACATTCGGGCAGCAGGTCTTCCGTGTACATGGAACCACAGGAAGTGGTGGGTATGAATAATCAGCTCAATCTTCTACAGGATGAGGAAAAGCGTGAGATATTCAGAATTCTGAAGGAATATACGGGTGACATTCTGCCCTTGCAAGAGGATATTATCCAAAATACTCTCGTACTGCAGAAGGTGGATTTCCACTTTGCCTGTGGGTGTTTCTGCAACAGGATGAAAGCACAAAGTCCGCATATTTTGGATGAACCACGCCTGCATCTGCTGAATGCAAGGCATCCCCTGCTTATCTCCAGACTGAATGACTTCCAGAAGGTGATTCCCTTTGAACTCGAACTTGGGAAAGACTTCAGGGTTCTTGTTCTGTCCGGTCCGAACACGGGTGGTAAGACTGTCACACTGAAAACAGTCGGTTTGTTATCGATGATGGCACTGGCAGGACTGCCAATCCCTGCAGACGAAGATTCCGAGATAGGCATCTTTCATCATATCATGGCGGATATCGGTGATGACCAGTCATTGGAAAATGCACTGTCCACCTTCTCGTCCCATGTCATGAAGATCAAGGATATGATGGAAAATGCAGATTCGGCATCCCTCATCCTCATTGATGAGATTGGGGCTGCAACCGACCCTGAACAGGGTTCTGCGCTTGGACAGGCAATCATGGAGAAGCTGACCGAGAAAAAGGTCATCGGCGTGATTACAACACATTATACAGCTTTGAAAGTCTTTGCCGAACAGCATCCGGATTGTACGAATGCCGCCATGCAGTTCGATGCAAAGAAGCATATTCCCACTTATCACTTCCAACTCGGACTGCCTGGGGATAGCTTTGCCATTGAAGTGGCATCTTCTCTTGGGTTGGACACAGCTTTGATAGAAAGAGCCAAGCATCTTGCCGGTTCGCAAAACGTTGAGTTTACGGAACTATTGAAAAAGATGGTGGAACAGAAGAAGGATCTTTCCCGCACAGAATATCAGCATCAATTACAGATCAAACTTCTTGAGGGTAAGATATCCGAATACGAAAAGAAACTTGCAGGAATTGACCAGGAACAGAAGGAAATTCGCAAACGTTCCCTTTCCGAGGCAAAGGAATATATTCTAACCCTGCAGAAAGAGTTGAATAAAGAGTTGGAAGAGATTCGTCATCTCGAGAAGGATGAACGCAAACAAAAGGCAGATAAGCTCATTCACCGGAATCTTGAATCATTGGATGAGATCACGAAGGAAGAGAATGAACTCGACCCGAGTGTCCGCATTTCCTTGAAACAGGTATCCGAAGGGCAGAAAGTGCTGCTTGATGATTTCGATGCAATTGTCACTGTTGCTGAAGTTAATGGTGATGATGTGGTCGTGGATATGAATGGTATCCGATTCAAAACAAAGCTGAATAAGCTGTTCAAGGTGAATCAAAAGCAGGAAAAACCGGATACCCTGATCAGGATATCATCCAGACCAACGAAAGTGGAAACCAAGTCAGCAACCTTTGAATTGAAAATACTCGGCAACACATTCGATGAAGCCCAACCCAAAATTGATGAATTCATAGATTCTGCACTTCATGCAGGTTTACATAAATTGCGCATCGTACATGGTAAGGGGACTGGTGCTTTACGCACAAAAGTCCGTTCCTACCTGAAACGACATAAACATGTAATGGATATCAACACACCTCCATCTGAAGCTGGAGGAGATGGCGTCACAGTAGTGACGATCGGGTAAAGATGGATCAATCGTTATTAGAACAGATTCGGCAATCGAATAACATTGTGGAAGTGATTGGGAGTTATATCCCCCTGAAGAGGTCAGGTTCCAATTACAAGGGAGTTTGTCCTTTCCACAGCGATACGCATCCATCATTAATGGTCAGTGAACCCAAGCAGATATTCAAGTGCTTTGCCTGTGGCAAGGCGGGGAATGTCATCACCTTTGTCCAGGATTATGAGAAAGTATCCTTCATGGAAGCTGTGAAACAGCTTGCTGCGCGTGTCGGTATTGCTGTGGAGGAAAAACCGCAGACAAAGATCGCAAGGTCGAAACGGGAATTGCAGGTTGCAGTCTACAATTTAGCAAAAGATTATTATAAAGACAATCTTCAGAATTACCAGGAAGCAAAGGATTATTTGTTATCCAGGCATGTGAATAATGAAGCCATTGACCTTCTCGAGATAGGTTATGCATTGAACAGCTTTGGAGGATTGAAGAATCATCTGCTGAAGATGTCCATAAATCCGCAAATAATGGAAGAAAGCGGTTTATTTGGAAACAATAACCAGGGTATGTTCGACCTTTTCCGTGAACGGCTCATGTTCCCAATCCATTCCATTACGGGTGATGTGGTAGCCTTCGGGGGCAGGATCATGAATCCTGATCAGCCCGGAGGAAAATACATCAACTCACCCACCACTGACATATACACGAAGGGAAAGGAACTCTACGGTCTTCATCGAACCCGATATGAAATCAACAAGCGTGATTTTGCCATCGTATGCGAAGGTTATATGGATTTCCTGAGGTTGTATAGTGAAGGATTTGTGAATACAGTAGCCACATTGGGTACTTCGTTGACAGAAGAGCAAATCAGTTTACTATCCCGTTATACGAAAAATGTATACATGCTTTACGATGGAGATATTGCCGGTAGGAAGGCAGCTTTGAGAGCAGGATTACTTCTGATACAGAAGGGGTTGTATCCGAAACTTGTCATTCTTGACGAAGAGGATGATCCCGATAGTTTTCTGCTGGAGAAAGGGTCTCAGTTGCTACAAGAAAAATTTGCCTCCGCAACAGGTTTGATTAGTTTCTTATTCGAAGATACGTCCATTCAATTAACAGAAAGAGATAAGATAGAGCAGTTGGTCCAGACCGGCAGAATGATGACAGATGACATCAGCCGTGAATTATTCCTGAAGGAAGTAGCGGAAGTATTTAAAATTTCTGAATCAGCCCTGCGCAAAAGACCAGCCACAAAAACACAGTCAATGTCAACCCCCGAAAAGGAACAGCTCTTGCATTCCTTTTGGGAAGAGAGGATGCTTTTATGTATGGTATTACAGGATAAAAGAGTCTTCATGGATGTTACAGGAATATTGACTGCTGATTATTTTCTTAACCCTGTCTACAAAGAAATCTATGATTTCATGATTCAGCATATGACAGTCGATTCATCACTGCAGCCAGCAGGACTCCTGGATCTAACGGAGAATGAGAATCTGCGCAGTATGATCACCGAGCTCATGCTAACTGATGTGACTCAGATGAACTTGGAGAATATACTCAAAGATGTCAAACTTCGTAAGTATCAACAGGAATTAAAGCAAATCGACCAGATGATCATCAAGGATCATGAAAACAGAGAATTATCCCGGCAGAAATCGGAAATTCTCAAGAAGATTTCAATTTTAAGCAAAAAAGTGGTGGGCAAAACCCTAACCTAAGGAGCGCGGATGCTTAGTTATAACGATTATATTCAAAAACTTGTCGCGATGGGCAAGGAAACAGGGTATATCACTTTCAGGCAGATCAATGACGTCTTGCCTGACAGTCCAGTTTTTCTCGATAAGATAGACGACATTATTACAGATATCTATTCTGAAGGGATCGAAGTTATTGACGAAACAGAAAAGAGAGTCAGTAAAAGCACATTACAAGTGAAAAAAGTCGCTGCGCCCAAGAAATTCAAAACCAAACGCTATTATGATGACCCTGTTCGTATGTACCTCAGGGAAATGGGACGTGTTCCTCTTCTGGACAGAGACGGAGAAATTCGTATCGCCAAGAAAATTGAAACTTACCAGAAGATGATCAACAATAATGTATTCAAGTCCGGAAGCACTCTCCGTGAAATGTACAACTTCCTGCACAGATACAAGGAAAAACGTGTTAGAATCGATCAGATATTCAAGATAGAGTTCGGTTCCTGGATGGATAAGTCCCAGGATGCAAAAATGATGGAGAAATTCAAGGAAATCCTGAAGGAATCAGAAGTATTCTTCGACCAGATCGGAGAAATCCTTGATAATTCAGATTTCGATGATACGGGGACTGCAAACCGCCAGGAAGAAATCGATGGGAAACGCACAACCATCGTCAATTTGTTCAACCAGCTTGGTTTCAATGATAAACTTATCAAGCGTATGGTCTATCGTATCCGCAGTCTTGTGGATAGAATAGAGGAAAGTCGCAAGACCATCAATGATCTTACCCGTATCAAGAAATACACGATTGATGAGATCTGCACCTATGGACGCAGAGCCAAGAAATCCGATGAAGACTTTGAAGAAGTGCAGCAGGAAACAGGTGTTGATCCCACCGTATTTGTTGAAACCCTCAGAAAAATAAAGAATGCAAGAAGAAAGATACGCCGTGTAGAACTTGAAACCAAGATGACCGCTAATGAGCTGGTCTTCCTGCTTCGGGAAGTGGAACGCGGCGAAAAGATGAAGGAACGCGCGCAGAACGAGATGATTGAAGCCAACGTACGTCTCGTCATCAGTATCGCCAAGAGATATAACAACCGCGGACTGGACTTCCTTGATCTCATCCAGGAAGGTAATACCGGTCTTATGCGTGCCGTTGAGAAATACGATTATCGTAAGGGATACAAATTCAGTACTTATGCAACCTGGTGGATTCGACAGGCAATCACAAGAGCGATTGCCGACCAAGCTCGTACAATTCGTGTTCCAGTTCATATGATAGAATCCATCAACAAGATCAATAGAACCAGCAGACGTCTCATGCAGAAATTGGGAAGAGAACCATATCCTGAGGAAATCGCAGAAGCTTTGGACATGCCTCTCGAAAAGATCAAGAACATCATGTCTATATCAAAGGAACCAGTTTCCATCGATAAACCGATCGGACATGACAGCGAAGACAGTATCCTTGGTGATTTCATCGAAGACCGTACGACCATCTCACCTGAGAGAATGGCGGAACGTACACTTCTCAAGAAGCAGGTGGATGAACTTCTCAAGACATTGAGTACACGTGAGGAAAGAGTCATTCGCTTACGTTTCGGTATCGATGACGGTTATCACAGAACACTGGAAGAAGTGGGAAACATCTTCAACGTGACACGTGAACGAATCCGCCAGATTGAAGACAAGGCTCTCAGGAAGTTGAGACATCCCACCAGAAGCGGTATTTTGATGGAATTCATTGATAATTTCAATATCAAGGGATAGTGGAGTATGATGCCGAACTTACTCAATAAGTAAGCAAAGCATATCAAACATTAATAATAAAGGCAGGTCTTTCAACCTGCCTTTTATATTAAGGAGATGGGAACCTTGTTAATATGACCTTATCTCTTCTGCTTTTAAGTGTTATCTCATGATTCCATAACAACAAAAGAATATAATAATCTATTTTCGCAAAATGCAAATATTTTATTTTTTTCTTCGAGATTATTATCATATCCCAAGCAAATACTGTCAAAGATATACGATCATAACTACTTATGTTTTTTCTCTACACTGTGTCCTATTTTTAATCAAGGCACTCTCAAAAACATACCCACCTCTTTCCTGCCTGTTCACTGCCCTATTCCTGCCCCATTTCTGCCTCTCAGGGCAGGAACCCCGCAATCATGAAGCCCAACCTGCACAAGGCTCCATTGCTTTTGGCTTGACAGATTTGCAGTTCTGCATTCGTTTGCAATTATGATATTAGTTTAAGGGCCTATAGCTCAGCTGGTAGAGCCTCCGGCTCATAACCGGATGGTCAGGGGTTCGACTCCCTTTGGGCCCACCATTTTAAAGCCTGCCTGAAAGCAGGCTTTTTTTGGATTATTTCATGCATAGATAAATTTTATCATGTTTGGGAATAAAAGGAGGTCACATGGGATCCATGAAAGGAATTTTGGTGCCGCAATGGCAGAAATTGCTTCATATTCCTTGGATTCTAACCCATCTCAGATATTATTGGTTACAGAACTCCCAGATTTTGCGTAATGGAATTCCATTGATGGAACTCCTTGTTTTAAAATACCCTTTCCAAATACCCACTTTAAAAAAGCCCCCTATTCTCTCTGTTGATGTTACAGATGCCTGTGACCTGCAATGTGAATACTGCAACAATCCCTCATTCCCAAATCCCCGTACCATGATGGCGGATGAAGTGTTCCAGAAAATTGTGAATCAGGCAAAAGAACACGAAATATCCCGCATCAGAATCGGTGGAGGTGAACCAACACTGCATCCAAAGCTGAGTATATTCATTCACGATTTGAGACCCGTTGCCAAGCACATATCGATTACAACAAATGGTCAGTGGAATAGTGGTATCATCGCAGAAGAACTGATCGATTCTAAGCCTGATCTGATCGAATTTTCGGTAGATGCAGGCGGGAAGGACATCTACGAACATTCACGGCATCATGCTTCCTACGAAAGGCTGATGAATAATCTCGAATATATCAGAAAACTGAGAGATGAAAAGAAATCGAAAACGATACTCAAGATAAGACTTATGTTAAGACCATCAACCAGGCATCTTGAACAGGTCGAGACAAAACGATTGCTGAAATATGTAGATATCGTGATTCCGCAATGGTTGATACAACACCCGGAAACCAATTCAGTCAAAGATGTTTTTCAACACCGTTCAATCGCAGCAAATCAAATCCCGGTCTGTTCCTTACCATTCAAAGACATGCAGATAAGACCGGATGGGAATATTCCCATGTGCGCTTTCAAAGGCTGCACGCTGGAATTAGATCAAAGGATATTCCTGGGAAATATCTGCAGAGATTCTGTCATTGATATATGGAATTCCCAGGTTATGAATGAACTTCGAAAAGCTCATCGTACCAGAAAGGGTGAAATTCTGGAACATTGTAGAAATTGTCATAACGGATGAAGATCACAAATAAACTTGGAATATTTCGAATTAAAATAACCAAAAAAAAGGAGACTATCAAAGTCTCCTTCAAAATTCAGTAATTTGAGTTGTTCATTTTACTGCTTTTACATAGAAATAACGCATCAAGTCCGCAGGTGTACCTGAAATTGTCCACGTTGTTGTCCCGCCTAAATTAGTGAATGAACCAGATGAAGTGACTTCTGAATAAGGATTATACGGAGAAATCGTATTCGCATATACTTTATAACCGGTTGCTGTTGGGACATTATTCCAGGTAAGGCTCAACTGAGTTCCCGTAACATTGATACTTACATTCAAAGGCGCATCGATTGATGTCGTCGGAACACTCCATACCAAATTGCTGTTGATCCAGACATTGGTTCCGTCCGTTTCAAGAATGATATCATCATCTTCTGTATCATCGCTTGAACCATTACCAGTCCAGGTGTTCCAATCATCCGCCGTTGAGTAGATTTGAGAGCCGATATTCTCCAGAAGTCCGATCACTGTATAGCTCGGATGACCGAAGGAGTTATTTCCCACGCTGATGACGGAAATTGCGGGTGTAGCTTCAGCGAGGAAAGCTTCCGTGGTACCGTTGATCGAACCATGATGGCTAACCTTCAGAATATCGATATCAACGTCATATGTATTGGTAATATAGGTATTGGTTGCCACTTCCATATCACCTGTGAATAGGAAGCTTACATTACCATACACCATCTTCATGACTATGGAATCATTATTATCAGTACCAGTGGCACCGGGGGGCGGATTCAAAATCGAAGTATCCAAAACCCAATTCAGGCTTGAAGTATTATTCACAATTTGTACCGGAATATTCTGGGCAGCTATATCGCTCATCAGAGTTGACCAGGTTACAGCAGTAGATGTATCAGCATTTTTAATGAAATTATCAACCGTTACATTCCCTGATTCCAAGAGTGTGACCAATTCAGCATAATGATCATAATCAGGATGAGAAACCATGATGGCGTCCAGATGGACAACACCAAGACTTTGCAGATAAGTGACAAGCTTATGGTCAGTTAGCTGCTTTCCTCCATCGATGAGATAGTTATGAGTACCACGCTGAATGAGGATGCAATCACCCTGCTTGACATCTATATAGGTCACTTTGATCCGTTCGGAGGAACCTGAGAGTGTCGTCGCATCAGCATTGATATATGATGAATAATGATTTTCCACATCCACAGACCAAGCTCTGTAGTAATAATGAGTAGAAGGTGTCAAGCCGCTGTGAGAATATGCTGTTGCATTTCCAACATAAACCACGGTACCTCCACCTGCTATAGTGGAACCGACTGAATATGAACCTGAAGGAGTTCCAAAAGTACTGCTTGGAGAATAGGCGATCATCACATTATCGGATTGCGCATTGAGAGACCAGTTCAGATTGATCGTCGAAGAGTTGATCGCTGTTGCACCCAGATTTGAAGGAGGGTTGATGGAGCCGCTATATACAACAATTACCGATTCCGTATTTGAATTTGGACTTAAATCTCCATTATTGCTGTATGCACGAACCCGGTAATAATATTCTGTATTAGGGGTTAAGCCTGTCACACTTTGGCTTGTTCCCGATACCAGCAGATCGTTGTATCCTGGAACATACGTATTGGAAGAATAATCTCCAAGGACCAAAACATCATCGAGACCAACCAATCCTGAATCCCTTGTAAACGTAAAACGAATCTTGGTTGTGGATGAATTGAGCAGGAATGTCTTGGTTGTACCTGAAGCAGGCAGATCATAAGGGCTCGTTCCTCCTGGAGTGAGGCTGGCAACCGTATGCCATGCAGAAGAATAGTACTCCGTCATAGTAAAATTAGCATTGCTCATCGTCCCTGAAGAGCGGACCCAGAAACTGATGGAATAGGGATTGGAGACTGTTGTTGTTTCCACATAGTCATTGCTGCTGTCAAACTTCAGAGCAGGTGCTGCTGCACCATAGTATCCGGAACCTGTATAGGTTTGAGTGATTCCGCTGAATGTCCATCCTGTCGGAGGAGTCAGTCCACCCGCAAATCCTTCATTGATGAGCGTGGTTGACCCACCGGAATTGAATACAGGTTGCGTGGCAACATCAAGTCGATAATTCTGGGCGTTCACCACTGCTTGCCAGTTTGCTTTGAAACTTACATTCGTGATATTTGATGCAGGGAGTATGACCGGTGCTGGAAAGGTATCTGTTGTAAAGGAAGTGGCAGTCCCGTAACTTGTTCCGGCATTATTGGCTGCATAGGCATTTACATAATAGAGAGTTCCGGCAACAAGCCCGTTAACCGTCTCTGAGAAAGAACCTGTTGTTGCAGAAACATCTGCGAATTGAAGTACTCCACCCCCTCCAACCTGTGGATTTGAAGTAGTGCTGACAACAATTCCCCTGCCTGTTATGGGAGCCCCCCCATCGGAAGTAACGTTACCAGCAGCTGAACAACCATAGTGGGTAATGGAGGAGATACTGCCCATTGTAACAGAAGGTACAGTATAATTGGCTGAAGCATTGCCAATAATCTCCAAATCTGCACCACTTCCCTCAAAACCGAATGAGCCTGAACCACCGGATGCTGAGTATCCGTAAATGCGGAAAGTCACAGTGGAAGGTTGAGTTACGATTGTTGAAATACTGACTGTCTGTTCAAATGAAGTTGTGGCACTACTGACAGAAAATGTTCCAAGATCACTCGCATAGCTATCGACACTGCTTCTAATTGCGAATGCATAAGGTCCTGTCGAAGAACGCTGCAGGAGCATATGCAAAGATGTGATTGTCATCGCCATACTTGGTCCGGGTGTAATGACAAACTGCATATATTTATTGTTTGTAATAGCGTCAGCAAGATTATTATTCGTTGTAGTCCACAAATTGGCATTGAACCTGTCACCATTGGTGGCAGCATTGATCCCTGCACCACGAGAGATGACTCCGCTGGGAGCAGTCGATGAAATATTGCTGTCAATGATACCGGCAGTTACCGTTGTTTCATTCCCTGCATTCCCCGCAAAATCCCAGGACATCAGAGTTGTACCTAAAAGGTTCACGCTTAACAGGGTTAGAAAAACATAAAAATATATCTTCTTTATCATTATCTTTACTTCCTTTTTGCATCGTAAGGATATATTATTCAAAACGCTATCTACGTAAAGCACTTTTCATTCACTTTGATAAATTACTTTACACATTGGCACGAATATAACTAATAAAATTTATTGAATTTTGCAGCATGGGAGAGAAATAATGAGAGGGAAATCAGCCATCCTGATATTGGTTTTTATAATATGTGTATCCTTGTGGGCAAAAGATACGATCCTGCAGGAAAATAAGGTAATTGAGAAGCAAATCACATCACAATATACAGTATTATCAACTTCAGATCGTACTATTTATGCAAGTGACCCGGGGAATCCGGCAATTCCACTGGCACATCGCTTTTTCGAAATTCCTGCCAACAGCAGAATTGCATCAGTTCAAATCATACCTCTTAATTCTCAGCAACAGGTATTAACTCAACCTCTCTATCCCATCCAAAAAGCTTATCCCTTATCTTATGAAGGGACTGTTGAGTTTACTCCACCGAATGATACTTACAACCAAAGATCACTCTACCCTCAGAATTACCTGCATCACTTTGGTGATGGATATTGTGGTGGTCATCATATCGGATATGTAACCTACTATACTGCTGAATATGAACCATACAGCAAAACTCTAACAGAGCCAGCGCAATTCAATATCGAAATAACATACTCACAAGGCAGGAATGATCCTCCCATCCATAATACGGAAGTAACGAACGAAATACTTCAATCCTTGGGACTAAATGCTCCCTGGACTGAATCAGATTCCACCGGATATCTTATCATCTATCCCGCTGCCTTTGCAGATGCTTATGCTCCCTTGGTCGAGTGGAGAAGGAGCCAGGGTTTGAAGGTCTTAGCAACATCACTTGAAAATATCTATTCATCTTTTGGTTGGGTTGGAGATACGCAAGCGACCATTCGAGCATATATACATTATGAATATAATAATGAACATATCACTTACGTGACACTTGGAGCCGACACAGATAGAATCCCGGATAGGAAGCTCTTTGCCTTTAACTGTGATTTCGGCTATCAGAATGATGAAAGTGTTCTACCTGCTGATATGTATTATGGAAACCTCGGTGGAAATTTCGATGAAAATAATAATGGTATTTATGGTGAAGATGATGATGATCCTGATTTTTTCCCAGAAGTCTTTGTAGGCAGGATTTCAGCCAATACACCTGCAGAAGCCTCAGATTATGTAACCCGCCTCATCGCTTACGAGAAGGGACACCTGGAAGATTATAACAAGTCTCTCGGACTTGCTATGGATCTATGGCCTGGAGCCAATAGTGTCCAATGCCAGCAATATATAGAAAATAAGTACTTTCCTTCCAATTATCAGAATACGATCCTGAATGAAGACGAGAATACGACCGCCAATGCCCTGGCTGCCATGCATAACAATCCGAATATCATCATGCATACGGGTCATGCCAATCATGATGTAATTGGATTACG
>DAONDQ010000079.1:0-13062 GCA_035402645.1 Candidatus Cloacimonadota bacterium
ATAACTGACTTGCAGGTGGATCATTCTACAAATGAACTTGTACTATATAGCGTGTCCTACCTCTGTCGGGTTTCACTTCAGTCCCAAGCTGTAACATGGTTCTCTCGAAATCTGATGCCCATGCATTATTACTGTTATGAAACAGGTGCAACCTTTGGTCTTCTTCCAGATGGTTATCTGTTTGCAGGTGTCATTCGATACGTGTCGGGAGAGGATGGTATTAATTTCCTGGTTCGCACCAATGCTCATGGTAATTACGTATCTGATAATGAGCAAATGCAGCCGATTATGGCAACAATGTTGAATTACCCAAATCCGTTTTTAACAGCAACTACCATTGAATATGAACTCGAAAAGAATGGTCTTACTGAAATCTGTATTTACAATCTCAAGGGTCAGAAAGTAATGAATTTTTCTCCTTCTAGACTCACATCAGGACATTACACAATTAACTGGAATGGCAAGGACCTACATGGAAACGATGTTCCTTCGGGTGTGTATTTCGCAAGCTGTCTCATGGATGGGAAATGTATAGGTGTAAGGAAAATGGTACGAATCAAATAAAGAGAATCAAAAGTAGATAATGTAATTTTACCTGCTACTTCTAATTTCAAGTCCTGCATTTCTTTGTATAACTGAATATAATTCACAAATGTGCATATAATTTTCGTGTTATTTCAGTTATTGAGTATATTTTCCAATGCAAAAAAGAGTATCGATAATATGTCGATATTCCTTACCATGTTTATCGAGAAGCAAGCCCAGTATTGATGAAGTTATTAATACACCTCTTGCATTCTGACGTCGCAGCAAGATTGAACAGCAAAAAGTACTGAGATGGGGAGGTACTTATGTTCAAACTTCGAGTCGGCAATTCGGAGAGGGTCTGTATTTCCTGCATATCTCCACATGAGTATATGAATGATTATAGGCAATTTTATACACATTCAAATAGATTGAAATCCTTCAAAAGAATAATCACAAATTCTGAAGAAAACCCATTTTACAGGAGAATAACATGAAAAAAATCATATTTCTATTCATATGTTTAAGTTTCTCAGTGTTTCTTCTACATGCGCAGCAGAACCCACCGTCATTACTATATCCCGGAATGGGGATGCCAGGTATACCTCCTGAAGGATGCAGCTTTGCTTGGGATGTATCCCCATACCAACAGGATAGTTTCTTTGACATTTATCTTGATGTGAATACTGACTTCAGCAATCCGCCAGTATTTGAAGGAACCCCAATTCCAGCCAAGACATACTTCCAATGGCATTGTTCTGCATTAATGACAGAGCAGACCTATTATTGGTTTGTACGATATTCATATTATGTGGACCAGGTTCTTCATCATATTGATTCTGCTGTGGGTACATTCACTACAGGCACCTCGCTAATACCTCAAATGACAATTAGCGGTACGGTAGTCCCTGCGGGTCCACTGTACAATCCATCAGGAGTCTGGATGACTTGCCCGGGGGCTTGTGTACCTGCAACACTAAGCCTTAACTACTCGGGTAGTTACAGCTTTAAGGTATATGCCGGGGGAAATTATACTGTCACTCCAGCATATGGAGGTTTCTACTTCAATCCGTTGAACAGATCGTATACGAATGTTCAGACGAATTTCACGAATCAAAACTTCTGGATGATTAGTGCAAGACCCAATCCTGCGTGTCAGCCTATACCGGGAGCTAATATCTCCAATGTATCCGTAAGTATCGGAAATCTCCAGTGGAATTATGTCCAAGATCCGGCTTATTCAGCCCCAAATGGTTTTAACGTGTATTTCCCTGCCACTACCCAGACACCCGTGTATGTGGCATATCCAAGATCATCAGCTTTTTCGATCGAGATTCCTAATTTGTATTACAATACAGTCTATTCATGGAAGGCAGTTCCAGTTAATGAATCGGGTGAAGCTGAAGGAGTAGAGACATGGGACTTCACAACCGAAGCGCTACCAACTGATACTCCCGGTCTTATCGAACCGGAGGATCGCGCATCAGGTATTCCAACACAGAATGCAGCTTTCCAGTGGTCCTTGCCTGATGGAGACTACCAGGTTGATAGTTTCTTTGATGTATATTGCGATATTAATCCCGGATTCCCCAATCCGCCAACATTTTCAGGTCATCTTGATCCATTGCGTACATATTTCGAGTGGCATTGTGCTGCGTTAATGACAGAGCAAACATACTACTGGTTCGTTCGTTATTCCTATTACGTAGACCAAGTGCTGCATCATTTTGACTCTGCTGTAAATACTTTCACGACAGCTGTCTCGCAAATTCAGACTTCCATCATCAGTGGTACAATAATACCTGCAAGCCCGTTATTCAACCCTTCAGGGGTGTGGATCACCTGCCCTGGAGCGGTAATTCCAGCTACACTGAATACAAATTTCAGTGGTGTGTATTCGTTCATGGTTTACAATGGTGGTAGTTATACTGTTACTCCCTCCAAAGTCGGGTTTTACTTCAATCCGCTGACCAGGCCATATACCAATGTACAGGGCAATTTCACAAATCAAAACTTCTGGATGATCAGTGCCAGACCTAATCCTGCTTGCCAGCCTGTGCCGGGTATCAATGCAAGTGGTGTTTCGGTCAGCACAGGTCATTTAAGCTGGAGCTTTATACCGGATGCGGCTTATTCTGAACCGACAGGCTTCAATGTCTATTTCCCTGCATCTTCCCAGACGCCTGTTTACGTTCCTTATGCCCAAAGATCCTTCTTCGATATCGAGATACCAGTACTTGAATATTTCACTGAATATGAGTGGAAGGTTGTTCCTTTGAATACGGAAGGAGAGGCTGAAAATATCGAATTGTGGAACTTTACGACAGAAGAAGGAGGATTACCGGCACCGATACTGACTTTTTCCCAGGGAGGTATACTCACTTGGACACCAGTTCCCGGAGCTCTTTACTATAAAGTCTATCGATCTGTTAATCCCAAAGGTCCCTGGGATATTGTTCATATCACAGGTGAACTTGCCTGGTATGATGTTGGTATGCCTCCTGATAGAGCATTCTATTATGTTACTGCGGTCAATGAACCTGCAGAGAGAGAGAAGAAGTGATTCATCCTGCGGTATCTGAATCAGAACTGAACTAGCTTTGGCTTAAGTGAAAAGGGGTGGTAATCCAACCACCCCCTTTTCTTGAATATAATCTTAATATTGCAAAGTGTGTGGATTATCATCCCCTTTTGTTTTTCAAGTCCAGCTAATCAGAATATCAACTCATCATGCACGGAATAATGTTGCCAGAGAATCCATGCAATGCTAATTTTGCATTATAGGAGTGATTCATGTACAAAATAGAACCTTTTCATGATTTGAATCGAAAAGTTGCAGTGAAACTGCTAAAGAGATTATGGCATACAGAATCGATCATTGCAAAGAAACATATTCATGACTTTTGGAAAGTTCCGGGATTCCTGTGTTACATGGATGAGAAAATCGTTGGAGTCGTAACGTACGAGATATTGGGTCTTGAATGTGAGATCGTTTCCATCAATGCCCTTCGGAAAAGAAAAGGGATTGGCAAGGCCCTATTCAATACTGTTTTGAAGGAAGCGAAAAAGGCTCATTGCAGCAGACTTTGGTTAATTACGACCAATGATAACACGAACGCACTCACATTCTATCAGTTAATTGGCATGAATTTGTGCGGTTTTTATCCGAATGCCATGGATTATTCGAGAAAAATCAAGCCGCAGATTCCTCTTACAGGTAACCTGGGAATTCCACTACAGCATGAACTGGAATTTGAAATGCTGCTTTAGAACATTCACCACCCCGGCACCTAATTCAACAATTCTATTGACATAGGTCAACCAACCCATTTCATCTGACAATCAAACACGATGAATTTATATAAAACACATAACGAATGACGGTTACCAATGCTGGGAATTCTGTTGTTCATGGAGTAATATAAGCATTATGAAGACAATGATCATTATCGGCGATGGCATAGCTGATTATCCTTTGAATGGCTTAGGAAATAGAACCCCACTAATGGCTGCACATAAACCGAATATAGACCGTTTAGCGCAATTGGGACGTTGTGGCAGGCTGATGACGATACCGGCAAATATGCCCACCGGTTCTGAAGTGGCATATCTTTCAATTTTAGGTTATAATGTTCAGGAAGTCAATTCTGGTTGTGGAGCTTTTGAAGCAGAATCTTTAGGTGTTAAACTGGGACCTGATGATTTGGCAATGCATTGTAGTTTTATCACGATCAGGAATGGAAATATCAAATTGCTCTCCGATGGAGATCTATTCGATGAAGAAGGTCGTGAACTAATCGATTCCCTAAATAATATCTTCTCGAAGGAAAGCCAGCAATTCCATGCTGGAAATGGGCAAAGAAACCTTTTCGTTCTCAAGAATGGGAGTCAATTCGTAAATCTTACCCCTCCCTATGAAGTTCAGGGGCAACCTTGGAAGACAGTCCTTCCCGTTGCAAATCATCCTGATGGAAAACTGACTACCGAAATACTGAAGGATCTGATCAATCGATCTCAAGGTGTATTGGAGCGCCATCCGGTCAATATTGAGCGTGTCAAGAACGGAAAGGAACCAGCAAACTTAATATGGTTCTGGTCTGCAGGAAAAAAACCGCAAATGAAGAGTTTCACTGAACTATACGGTAAGAGCGGCGCTGTAATTTCCAATCTTGATTTACTAAATGGTATTGGAATTCATGCAGGCTTCAAGGTCATCAAAATGGAAGGAACTGTTGGCTCTTCCTTTCATAATTATGATGAAAAAGTGGATGCTGCATTAAATGCGATCGAAGAAGTCGATTTGGTCGTCCTGCATTTTGAAGATGCAGATGAAGCAGGGCATGAAGGAAATATTGAGAGAAAAGTGAAGTGCATTGAAGCACTCGATGATAAAGTGATCAACCCCCTGATGAAAAGAACCATGAGTGCAGCAAATCCCTTCAGTATTTCCTTTTTACCAAATCATCCTACACCCTGTTCAGTCCGCACCCATACCTATGATCCAGTACCCTTTGTCATTTATGCTCCCGGAGAATTACCGGATGTCGTCGATCACTACGATGAAGAAAGTGTCTTTCATGGTGCTTATGGATTAGTTGAAAGCAGAGACTTCATCTGGGTATTATTTGATAAATAAAAAGGGCAACAAGGTGTCCCCTTTTGATTCCATTAGAATGTCTTTGTAGTTTTGAACCACATGGTTTCAGATGTCTTATACATTGTCTCCATATAATCATCTTCCGTGGCATTGTATCCCATATATATCTTTGTTGATGAATTCAAGAACCAATGCATGGTGCAGAAATAGCCAACATGCTGTTGATAGCCTTGCGCATCGTAATTATTATACCTGACACCCAATACCAGCTTCAAATCCTTACTAAATGTTAACTCTGTATCAAGGTTTGTGACGTCATATTCATTATCACCTTTTGCTCCTATAATAAATTCCTCCGGCTTCGGCATTTCCTTCCAGATGAAGTGGTTATCGCTGAAGATATATGAAATCACTGGACCAAGGAATCCATTGATACCGGCGTAGAAATACTGGTTCCGATAAGAGTGCTGGAGATCAATCAGGTGATAAACTACAGCATCGCCTATTCCCATCCCTGCATAACCACTGCAAGTCAGCCAATGGTCTGTTCCAATATTTATATCCAAATTTCGCCATGGAATGAGTTTATCGTTAAATTGTCTCTCCTCACCGATGTTTCCGGTAAATGTCGTGTAAAACCTTGGGAGAAAGTTCACAGTACTAGTCCATTGTAAATCTTTACTACGTACTTCATGGTTTCCTTCGTGTTCCCACGTTACATCACCAGTACTTTGAGAATGGAAGGTCCTGATGAATTTTCCAGGGTAATTATTGTCGTATGACATGAAGTAGACACTGTTGAATAAATTTACATCATATCGTGCCTGTGGTGTTCCCATACGCGGAATATAGTATTTGGTCACTTCCCTGACTGATACTTGTGAAGTGAAATTACCAATCACCTGATTGGATGATAGAAAAGCAAGGTGCCCATTTCTGCTGTCATAGCCCTTTACTTTATCATAACTCTGGATGTACCAGGCATCAAGTTGCCATTGCGGATTGACCTGATACGAAGGAGCCGAGTAAAATAGGTAGTTGTATTTCTCAGTCTCCTGGTTTGTTCTTCCTAATACGGTAAATTGATTTGCAAATCTCCCAAAACGAGGTTTATATGCCAGTAAAGTGTAATTATCAGCTGGATTGATAACGGTTGAATCCTGCTTTGTCTCCTTATCCTGTGCTGTCAGAACACCCATATTCCAATTTCTTCCACTTGCAGTGAATTTTACTGCGTATTGAGGCTGCATGATATTACGGGAATAGAACTGATTTTCATTTACCCCAAATGCATTCAAATCCTCTGTAAAGAAAATCCTGTTTTCTTGTATATAGGGTGGATACTTCGAATTGTGTTCATCGATTTCAGCATCAACAGGTGCTTCAGTAAAATCCGGATTGAAGGCAAGTTTCATGGATGAATTGCTGGTTGGACGGTATATGATATTAACACCCAAATGCTTGGGATCGAAAGTCTTTTCTTCCGTCAGCATATCATAGGACTTATAAAAGTAGGGAATGACGTAATAGTTTCGGGGCAAATCGATCTGTTCATTAATAATGAGCGATTCGAAGGAATCATAGTACTTCCGTACAGTTGTGTTGACCAAAGGAGTATATGGATTCGCATAGGAAGAAACGGTATTCTGAATCTGTCTGGCAATTGAAAATGACCAATCATAGGGCGGTTCACCATCAAAACGCAAATCACGAAATGGAATAGTCATTCTACAAGTCCAGAGATTCCCCGAAAACGATGATTCGCAATCATATAAACTATTCCATGCCTTATCAATGTTTAGATTATCACCTCTGACAGCATCGAAGCAAGTTCCCCGGGGAAATGCGGAGAAGTAGTAGGCAAAGTCCTCTGTTCTGATCGTTTTCAGTTGTAGGCGAATATAGTCAGATGTCTGATTGTCATCACGTGTAGCATATGCCCCCGGAATAAAGGTGCTGTCGATCTGACATTCCCAATAAGCATAGAGATTCCTGCCATCATGCCATAGCCAACAATCTGTCTGCAATGGAATTTGCTGCTTGTCTGGAGGTGAAATCCTCTCCATTCCCGACATATGATTTGAGTCAGTTTTGATTAGTACTGTAGAATAAGGTACCGTTATACTCTTCAGCATAATCGCTATAAAAAGGAATACGATAGAAATCATCTCTTTCATAACTGCTCCCTTAATACACATATGTGCACTTTATATTCTCACGTGTATACTGTCAAGGATTAACTGAATGAATAATATATAGTTAGGGGTAATGATCAGTGAATTGATTATGTCAGTATGATTCAAGAGATTCTAATAAAAGTGATCGAGTAGGCTTCAGAAAACAATTTGACAAAAAAAGTGGTTCTTACTTATTTAGAACATATGTTCATAATATAAGGAAGATTAATGGGAAGAAACTGTATTCGTAGACATGTTGAATTCACACCTGAAATCCGTGAATTCAAGCCATGTGGTCGACATGGCTTAAAAAAACATGCGATACATCTAACGCTTGATGAATTTGAAGTTATCAGGTTGCTGGATTATCTCCATCTTAACCAGGAAGATGCTGCTTCGAGAATGAAGATTTCCAGACCTACGCTGACAAGAATTTACGAAAAAGCGCGAATCAAGATTGCAACGATACTTGTTGAAGGCAGACCCTTTATCATCGATGGTGGTGATATCGAGATCATGGAAGGGAGTAATGAATGCCCACAATGTCATTCTCTCGTCTCATTGGCTGCTCAGGGAAGTCTATTCTGCCCAAGATGCAAAATACACATAGAAAAAGATAAAATAAAGGAGGAAATGATGAAAATAGCCATTCCTGCAACGGAAGATGGAATTTTATGCCCACACTTCGGACACGCACCTATGTTTGCCATTGTGGAAGTTAACAGCGAAACAAAGGAAATTGTAAGTTCAACTCTTTATAAGCCTGAAATGGGAGGACACGCAGCAGTCCCGCCATGGTTAAGAATGATGGGTGTGACCAAACTGATTGCCGGTGGACTTGGGGCAATGGCTGTGGATAATCTCCAGAGAAACGGGATCGAAGTGATTGCCGGTGCTCCCGAGCTCAAAGTGGAAGATGTAACAACTCTCTGGCTTGACGGAAAGTTGATATCGAATCCCAAGCCCTGTTCTCATGAGCATCATGAAGGATGCGAACATGATCATCATCATGGGCATGATCAATAATTAACATATTGTGGTTGATACCCCTGTATGCATATGCAGGGGTTATTTTTTTCTTTACATGAGTTGGTTTAATTCCTGCATTCATCTCGATAAGCAAATATAGTTGGAGGAAGTATGCTATACCGTACAATGCCCGGTCAAAAAGATAAACTTTCGATCCTTGGTTTCGGATGTATGCGCCTTCCCGTAAAGGAAGGGAATATTGATGAAGAAAAGACTTTAGCCATGTTACGTCACTCCAATGCAAATGGCATAAACTACTTTGATACTGCCTGGCCTTATCATAATGGGCAAAGTGAACCCTTATTGGGGAAATTCATTAGCGAATGTGACCGTTCCAAATTAAGGATTGCGACGAAACTCCCAAGTTGGCTTATCCAGTCTCATGAAGATATGGAATCCTATCTTGACCAGCAACTCGCACATCTGCAGACGACCTATATCGATTATTACCTCCTTCATTCTATGAATTCCGGTTACTTCGCCAATTTGAAAAAGCATGATGTGTTTCGATTTCTCGATGAAATGAAGAGAAAAGGCAAGATTCATCATGCGGGCTTTTCATTTCACGATAGATATCCAGTTTTCAAGCAAGTGGTAGATTCATACAAGTGGGATTTCTGCCAAATACAGTTAAACTTCTTTGATACAGTCATTCAGGCAGGTTTGAAAGGAATGCGATACGCTGCCTCCAAAGGCATGGGCATTATTGTCATGGAACCTCTTCGCGGTGGAAAACTGGTAAACCATATCCCTGATGAAGTACAAGCTGTATGGAACAAGTCAAAACTCGATATTTCACCAGTTGATCGAGCATTACGCTGGGTGTGGAATCTTCCGGAAGCAACATTGCTCCTGAGTGGGATGTCATGTATGGAGCAATTGACCGAAAACCTGAAGATTGCAGATACATGCAAGATAAATGAACTCAAGGCGAGCGAGTTAAATCTTTACAAGGAAGCCCGTCGAATCTACATCAAGAAGTTACCTGTCCCTTGCACTGGTTGCGGATATTGTATGCCCTGCCTGAATCATGTTGATATTCCCCATTGTTTCGGTGTTTACCAGGATGCTTATTTGTCAGTGATAAAGAGAGGCATATTCGAGAATATAACTGGCTTGTAGATGAGGAGAACCGTGCAGGTAAATGTGTGAACTGTGGTGCATGTGTACCGAAATGTCCACAGCAAATCAATATTCCCGTCGAACTTGCCAAAGTGAAGGAATTCCTCGGCAGTTAATTTATATATTCAAGAGAGAAGAATTATGAAAGTTTCGACTTCCAATTCTTCTCTCAATCATTTCAATCCTTCATAAACTCTTTTCGCGTTCCTGTTCGCTTCCACTTTTGCATGATACCCATAGTACATAATACCTCTTGCGTATCTTTCTGCTGTCTGTCCTGCAAGTTTTACGTACGCTACGGTATAATCACTTCTGTAGTATTGGAAGTAGAAACGTTGATATTCTCATTCACCAGATCCATTCCGTTCCTCTGTATCTCGATTTGATAATCACCCGGAGCAAGTTCAATCAATGCAGTGTGAGTAGTCTTATCGAATTTCACTGTTTTTGCCTTCCCATTAATGAATACATCCACCCCGCTCGTATTTCCTTGGATATGGACATACCCGATACTTTTATTTGTTGGTGTACTGTTTGTTCTATTTGCAGTGCACGCACTCAGCAGAAGAACTGCTAATAACAGCATAATGGTATATGCTTTCATTGTAACCTCCAATGGTTTGAAGTTCATGATTCTTTTAAACACTAATCAATGTTGAGGTATTTGTCAAATCAATATGCATAATTGTGTTTTTCAAAGATCAAGTATTAAAAAGAATGCAGTCATTTCCTCATCCTTTTGTTTATTAGTTATACACACGACTTTGGAGGTTCTCATGCGGAAAATGAAACGGCTCATTCTACTACTTATGATTACAATTTTCTCAATTGCGCTTTATTCTCAAGGATTTGAAGGCAGACCGCACCACGAACACGGAAATCCACCTCCCGATATGAACCAGGATAATCCCATGCTTGGTGAGGGACAACGTGATTTCCAAGGTTATCTGGTGGACAGGACCTGGGGCGAAAGAGGGACTGATGACAAAGGTAAGGATATTACGAAAAAGCCCGCACTGATCACACTCAAGCACTTGAAGACCAAGGAAGCGGTTAAAGATGGTTATGGTATGCTCATCGAACTCCCACATCACGGTTATGTATTTGCAAGATTTGATACAAGCGGTAGTCTCAGAGCAGAAGACTACCTATCTCACTGTAAGCAGAAAAGTAAAATATTCGTGAAAGTTAAAGGCTTCATGAGCAAGGATCATGTGATATCCGTCACCGATTTGGAATCAGCCTCTTCAAATCAAATGAATCATGAAGGCAGGCACATGGGTGGCGAACATCCCCGTGATTTCGGTCCAGGCAATACTCCAGGCAATAGACCGGGCAATGGCTTCCCTGGAACCGGTGCTCCGACTTTTGGAGAAGATTAAACTCTCGCTATGCTCTGTACTTATCTATTCAATATTTTTCCCACCTGCTCTTCAGTCATACCGGTATGCAATTCTTCAAGTTCTGATTCTTCCCCTCGGGTATAGAACTTGATGGCTTTCACACGATAGAACATGTGATCTGCACCAAATCCCACGCCGGAATGGACATACTGTGTGGAATTCGAATAACCAAGGAAAGCATAGGGACCATTGATATTCTCTGAATGATAGACAAAATAGCATTCGGGCACCAATCCATAATCATTGATATCGGTAGTTACCTGGTCCCAACTGATCACGGCATCTTCATGACTTAATCCCTGGAATGAAAGGGATATATCCGACGGCAGTGCAGGAGGTACCTCGTAGGCTACATCCTGTGCAAACCCTGAACCTGCATACACCCCGTCCACAGCTTGAACACTCCAGTAAAAATATGCTGGAAGTTCAGAACGTAACATTTTCCATCTGCAATTGGCATTGGCAATGCCTCTTGCTGGCAGCAGCCTGTATCCATCCTGATGAGACTGTGATGTTGATATGTCGCATCCATAGGGTATCGAACCTATACGCAGCACATAACTCAAGCCATTAATAGGTGTTTGCAAATCAGAGGATGCATCCCATTCAAAACAGTAATAATCACCAGATACTGAAAGTCTCAAATTAGTGGGAACCATGGGTTTCGTATTTTGCAATTCCCCATCATTACGGTAAACTCTAGTAATACATTCACTCCAATTATGATTTTCATCTAGAACTGCACCTGCAAGCAGGATGTCCAAATCACCATCATTATCGTAATCTCCCCAACAAATAGCATCACTGGATATACAAGGCAGATTCGCATCGATATCAGTGAATTTCCCGTTCCCTTCATTCCGATAAATCCGTACCTGGTAACAATTGTAATTAGCACATCCGGTTAATAGAATATCCAAATCACCGTCGTTATCATAATCACCCCAGGCTGCAGAATAACAGCATATATTCCCCAGATTGGCATTGATATCTGTAAAAGTACTGTTCCGATTATTACGGTAAATATGAAAGATACTGGTATTACCAGTGCAACCTGACAGGAGTATATCCAGATACCCGTCATTATCATAATCTCCCCAGACTGCTTTCCCACATGCATCAGTCAAACCCGAGTCAATATAGGTAAAAACTCCCTTCCCTTCATTGCGATAGATTCTTGCCAGATTCACATTGTTCATTGTTTTACCCGTCATCAGGATATCCAAATCACCATCGTTATCATAGTCTCCCCATGATGCAGATCCTCCCGCTAATCCCATCAGGCTTGTTTCTATATTTGAAAATACTCCGTTACCATCATTATGATAGATTGCAGTAACCGGAAGCCATGAACCATCGTAGCCTGTGACCAGCACATCAAGTTTTCCATCATTATCATAATCTCCCCATGCAGCTGTCCCGTTCGTCAATGCTGGAAAATCATTCTCCAGGGGAGTAAATACACAATTCCCATCATTACGATAGAGCAAAGTACTCATTGTTCCCATGATCATTAAATCCAAGTCACCATCATTATCGATATCCTGACTGAATATTTGCCCATTGGATAATTCCAGTATGCAGGAACCTGATTCTGAGAATGTACCATTTCCAAGATTCCTATACATTTTTGTTATCGATTCATTCCCTGTGAAGCCCGTTATGATAACATCCAGATCTTTGTCATTGTCAAAATCCCCCCATGCAACCGAACCACAACTAACACCTGTGAAATTACTGGATATTGGTGTAAATTGCGCATGAATCCAGACTGGAAATATCATGATAGAAGTGAACAAAAGTATAAACAGCAATTGCTCGGATGAATAAAAACTCGCTCTCATCAGTTTTCTCACTTTACCTCCATGGTTATTTTAAGGGAATATAGATATTTTATTGGTATTTTTATTGCGTATTAAACAAAAATACAATATAGTTTTGCTTTCGCTATGTGCAAATATTTTTTTATTTAATGAAAATACTAATTATTTATACTAAATTGTTATTACTGTCAAATATCAGAATTTGGATACTCCTACTACTTCTCTGTTCTGTAACCAGTAACCTGTAACCTGTAACCTGTAACCAGTAACCTTCTGCCCATCCCCTACAGTATTTCCCCTCATTTATGATACTTGCAAATATTTCAGTTGACAAATCTTACAATCTATACATATATCTATTTGGACATTCTTAATGGACAGCCTGT
>DAONDQ010000080.1:0-13008 GCA_035402645.1 Candidatus Cloacimonadota bacterium
GAGCGGACTATAGGGCGAATTGCCTGCACCAGGATAATTCAATGGAAGGATCTGCCAGTATTTCTGATTGGCTTCTGCAAGAAGATCGATGAAGCGATAAGCATTGGGACCGAGATCACCAATCCCGAATGGAGATGGTAGGGAAGTGGGATGCAACAGGATTCCGCAAGAACGTTTCTGCCAGCTCATTTTACCCTCGATCCCTGCTATTACAGATTCGATATACCAATAAGTCCATTATCAGGTTCTTTTTAATACCGGATGATTTCAAATCCGTATCGGCTTCCATCAGGAAATCAAAGATTCTTCGTATTTGCTTGTGAGAGTAATTTTGGGCAAAACGTATCATCTTATCCCTGAAATTCGGATGTATCTCGTTCAAATACCTTTGCTTGATCTCATTTTGGCTCATGTTTTTCCGAAAGAGAGATAGTATCTTCCACAATTGCTGGAAGAATCCATTCAGCATATAGATGATATAAATTGGTTCCATATCATTTTGAAGCATTCTTTCAAGCATACTCAGTGATTCGACGCAATTCTTCAATCCAATGCTGTCCTGAAGTTCATAAATTGTGTTGCTACGGGCAATTCCGAGCGCATTTCGGACATCCGAAAATGTGATTACATCTTTACTACCATCGGTATAGAGAATGATCTTCTCTAATTCATTCATGGCTGCACAATAATCCATCTGCACCGTATCACTGAAAAATTCACGCGCTTTGGAATCCATTTTGATCTTTCTTCTCGTCAATTCAGTTTCCAACCAGTTCTTGATATCCTTCAGGTACCTCGGTTCCTTGCAGATGACCTTTAGTGAATGCTGATTGATCTCTTTCCCAACAACGGTGCGAGCATCGATCTTCTCAGCAGTCATGATAAGAATTACTTCTGAGGAAGGATTTTTCAGATAAGCTGGTAATCTTTGGAGGTGCTGAGCATCAATTTTGTCAATATCACGAATAATGACGACTCTCTTACTTGCCATGAAAGGCAGCATGTCAAGCTGCTCCATGAATGAGTCATTGCGTATCTCGTCTCCATAATACTGAATGAAATCAAAGTCTTTGCTTGCAGGTTCAACATATTTTGAAATCAATATCTGCAGAACTTTACCCATGTAGAACATATCAGCACCAAGCAGGGTATAAATGGTAACGTGGGAGGTCTTTGCATGATATTCAGATATGAATTCCTGCGCTGTTACCTCCTGGGGTATTTGCTTCATGGAATCAATAACCTTTCATCAGGAATACAATGGATACAATCGCAACGAGCCAGCAATAGAATGAGAAATAGCGAAGTTTCTTCTGACGTATGATCTCGAGCAAAATAGCGATCACAAGATAACCTGAGACAAAGGCTGCCACGATCCCACCAATGTAAGGCGCAATCTGATTTGCCTGGATATTCATAATTTCCTTAAACTCTGAGAGACTGGCACCCAATATTGCAGGAATGGATAATAGAAAGGAAAAACGGGCTGCATCTTCACGTTGAATACCTGCGAACAGAGATACAGATATGGTTGTCCCAGATCTCGAAATACCCGGGATAATCGCAATTGCCTGCCCCAAGCCGATCAATACTGCGCGGAAAAATCCCATTTGTTCAATTCTTCTGCTGGAAGTGGGAATGATGTCCGAAATATAAATGACTGCACCTGTAATGATGAGCATTAATGCTACAATGAAAGGATCACCAAATTGCTGCTCAAAGAAATCCTTGAACGTAAAACCGACAATACCCGTGACGAGAGTTGCAATCACGAAATAAAGGGCGAACCAGTGATTACGAGAATCCCTCGCTGAATTGGGAGACCAACGAAATAAGGATATGATCAGATGATAGATGTCTCTCCAGAAATATATGACAACCGCCAACACCGACCCGAAATGAAGCAAAATATCAAAGGTCAGGTTGCTTTGAGTATCCATCTTCAAGAAGTGTTGAGCAAGAACTAAATGACCAGAACTACTGACAGGCAGGAACTCTGTCAAACCCTGAAGGATTCCAAGTAGAACAGATTGTATGAAATTCATATTCCCTTCCTATTGAATTTGAGGCAATATTCGTGATTGGAGTTTGGAAACAGGTACAATGTCATAACCCAAGGCAGCGACAGAGCGGACAAAGCGATTCAGGTAATCGAGATGCTGTCTTGTATGACAATGCATGATCACGACTGCGAAATCCTGGGAACCCCGCAATGTCTGCAGGTCGGCAAGCTGTTTGCGGAGATTATCTTCGGATAGATTGGGTTCATCGATGAATATATCTCTTTTGTATGCAGGTATCAGACTTTTTAAAGCAACCTTATATGCCACAGATTCGCTGGTTGTTCTGCTATCGACAAAATACATGTTATTTTGCTTGAGCACTCTCATGACAGCCTGCATCACACCGGTATCAGAACTCGCAAAACTACCCATATGATTGTTGGCACCTACACATCCGGGTAATTCCCTGATATAGTCATTCATCCGCTTCTCTATTTCTCGCTGGGATAATTGAACATAGATGGCATGTGTACCAGGATTGCTTTGCGGATAATCGAGAGGTTCCATGGGGATATGGATCATGCATTCATGACCATTTGATTTTGCCAGGTTCAGAGCATCCTTATCATATTTTGTATCTGGAAGAATCGAAAATGTAACAGCAGGATTCGAAGCTGCAAAATCCTTGAGCAATTGCCCACCATAATTACCGAAATCGTCAACAATGATAGCCAACTGCTTTTTCTTCGCTTTGATCTCGAGTGTCTTATCATAAGACAATTCGACGATATAATTCTTTTCAAGCTGATTATCACGGAAGGTCAGTATTTGTGAACCATGCTTTGTATCTTCCTTACCTGAAACGAATTTCCCACCTGCAGCAACCACCTCACCTTTGATGATCATATTTGCAAAAGTCAGATCAACCGCTTCCTTGTCCAAAGGGACCGAAATATATAACCCTTCCGGTTTTTCCTTACCCTTGATCTTGTTCTCAGCGACGCCAAGTTTTGATGCAGCCCGATAAATGATGATCTTCAGTTTGTCTATATGTTTACCTTCTGTAACAGTCGGCTTTGTGGTCTCGGTCATTGTCTCTTTCTTTACTGGAGCAGGAGTTTCCCTCACCTGTTCATCTTTCTGTTCTTTCACAGCTTCCTTCTTAGCCTTTTTAGCAATCTTCGTTTCTTTTTGAGCCTGTTGTCCGGTTGTGGGAGTACATAGATAATAGATCAGGGTAGATAAGCCAATTGCAAGGATAAACAGTATGACCGTGCTTCGAACTGAACTTTTCTTGTTGCTTTTATAATTCTTCTTTCGCGTGTTTCGACGTTGTGGCATTCGTATCCCCTTATGTTATTTGGAAACAACATGAAATATATAGTCATGCGTCAAGCAAATTATGAATCGGGATAGAAATAATAAAGGCGGAGACAAATGACCAGTCTCCGCCTTCAATAGTGATGGATAGTTCAATCTCTATTTTTTAGCTTTCAAATACAATAAAAATGAATAGAAAATTGGCAATACCACTGTAGTTCCAACCATTATTATGAGTATGAGTGACATCGAAGTTTCCTTCAAATTGAATATACCTGCGAGGGCGAAGACGAAACCCGTAATAAAAAAGCAAAAACCGCCCAGCCTTGAGGTCTTTCTCCAGATCTCATCTGAATAATATGTCCAAGGGGTCTTGATTCCCGCAAAGTAATTCCTTGAAAGTTTGGGCATGATATTCCCAAGAAACATGAACAGCAGACCTATCAGGATATATAAAGCATGGAATTTACCCATAGAATCCGGATGTAAAGCAAGCAATAGAGAATATATCTGGATCAATCCAAGAAAGAACACCAATCCCATGGTTAGCAGCGGTATTGCATTGTTGTTCTTTTCACGCTCCTGCTGGTACACGGGACTATACCTTCTTAAGAAAACCATCAAAAGGAATAATCCGGCATTAAATCCCCATAGCAGAAACATCCCCTGTGTCTTGTCTGCATAATTATCTATTTGATTCCTATAATTCCAGTGAATGGGAATCTTTGCATCTGCCGGTAATTGACTCCCGATCCATAATACGACACCAAGTTGTACGATCAGGAGAATAATACTGATGATATAGTATTTGTTGATCTTCATGATTACTCCTCTTCCTTTCCTATCTTTACGAAATCGATTAAATATGCTGCTAATTCCTCCAAAACGGAAGTGTTTAGCTGATAGTTCACATATTGCCCCTGTTTATCAGAGAATATCAGGTTTGCATCCCGGAGGATACGCAGATGGTCACTGATGGCAGGTTTGGAAATATTGAAATGCTCCGCTATTTCCCCTGCATTCAATGAATCATGTTTCCGAAGAAGACTGAGTATCTTTCTCCTGTTCGGGTCAGCAAGAGCTTTGAATACACTTTCATGAGCCATTTGAACTCTCCTTTGTATATTTAACTAAATAACTAATTGGTTTATTTCTGTCAAGTGTTATTTGAAATAGTGCTTTCCATGTTATTCATACAATTTGACAATTTCGTGTATTAATAAAATGTAGGGAATGTGATTTGCATTGATGAATACATAAATCATAATTATTTTATATTTTTCAGATACTGCCAACAGATTAAAAGAGGTAATTAGAATGAAAAAGATCATTTTTATTGTGGTTATGGGCATGCTTTTAACTTTGGTGTCCTGTGACTCGAATCACCCTACCAGCAGTACACCTGTCAACGACCTGCATTATGACTTGGTCAAAGTACCATATGAGCAGCTTGATGAGCAATCTTCCTCCCTGTATAATACAATTACTTCAACGCCAGCAGACAGTAATGGTGTTCAAATGTTTGAATATGGTGGGCAACTATATTATCATCCTGTACAAATTGCACATAGGATCAGGCAAGCGATCAGCGATTACAAACTCACAGGAGATGCCAAATATTTGAATCATGCGATCGAGTCTGCAGAGACACTTCGGCAACATGCACATCGAGAGGATAATTGCATTTATTTCCCTTATGAGTTCACTTTTTCTTTCAATTATATAACCTATCAAAAGCCTTTCTATTCAGGAATGGCTCAGGGCATGCTTCTGTCGGTTTATACAAGGTTGTATTACTTGACCAAGAACGAATTGTACCATGCAGTTGCAGATTCCATATTAAATACAATGGATGATTTTGATAATCCACATAGAACCGTCTTCATCAGTACAAATGATGGATTGACAAAGGGTCCAAACTATTATTGGGTAGATGAATATCCAAATAAGTTCCAGCGATTTGTATTAAATGGTTCCATTATTGGTGCTTATGGACTTTACGAGCATTGGTGGGTATTTGGTGACGAAAGATCCAAAGTTCTTTTCAGTCGCGAAATGACAACTGTAAAAGCGAACGTATCATTATATAGAAACCCACATAATATCAGTTATTATGATCTTCTTTTTAAAGTAATGGATCCAAGCTATCATACCTTGCATATACAATTACTAAAGAAATGTTATTATTACACGGGTGACAAATTCTTTAGTGATATGTCAGATCTGTTTCTCTATGATCACTCATGATGCAATGCTGAATTCGATATTGCCCTAAAGGTGAAACACACCGTTATCATACCTGTTGTTTCAGTATTCCACCAGATCTTCCTCTTCTTTTGGGAAAAACCACTTCTGCGCGATGAAGGTCGGAATCACGGCACTGGCAATCACGACACCCAGTAGAACCGAATATTGTGTTGCATCGATATAACCTTCATTCAGTCCATATTGACAGCTGATGGTACCAAAAGTCAGGCCTGTACTCATTAGAAATCATCGGTTGTAATTGACAACGGTTTGGTTTTAAACCTGGCGAACTCAATCGCCTGAAACAGAATTTTCGTGCATATATTCCTGTCAACACTGAATTCGTTTATCAATACTTCATTGATAAAATCATTGTAACCAACTAATTAAGCTATACATATCATGACAATAAAGACGGTTTTATAGTAACATAATCAAATAATTTAATGAATCATATTCAGTGATTATTCATAGTAATAAGGATAATCTGTCTGTTTGTTTATAAGTAATATGTTTTTATATGCACCAGTTATAATATTACATTTATATTACATAAAAATATTTTTGGCTTTATGAAATTTCATATTACTATATTCAAGTGCACAAAGACAAGGAGGATAAAATGAAAAGAATACTCAGCTGGTCAATTTTTGTATTAATGATCATCCTATTCCTTGCTGGCTGCCAAAACAAGGAAAACATGACTGGGCCCTATACAGTCAGCACAGTCAATCATCCTAAGGATGGTCCAAGTCTCAATACTGTGACTTATCCAATCTACATCAATCACAACCAGAACATCGGTACAATGACAGTCTCAAACGATGAAACCAATTTATCAGTTACTTATGCACTTGATGGCAACTGGAAATTGAAAAAAACATACCTTCACGTTGCAACAACTTTTGATGGTATCCCACATGGTTCATCAGGAGTCCCCCTCTTTGGACAATTTAATTATCATAATGTACATAACCCAACGGTAAATCAATACACGTATATAATCCCACTTACCGATTTGGGAGTAACGATTGGTGAGAGTCTTTATCTTGCAGCAAATGCGTCCGTATTTGGTGATTTGCATTCTCTAGATGCTAATCATCACGAAGATGCCTGGGCGGGAGATATAGCCGGACCCGGACCAAAATGGTGGTATTACATACACTTCATGGTTCTCGACCCTAACCCAGTTTTCAACACAAATGATGCAATGGCTAGGATGAGTGATCTTCCGACAGATTTCACCTATCATTGGATTGGACACCCATGGTATACATTTGTTGTTTTAATGCCTACAGACAACCCAAATACTTTCTATTTCTACGCAGAGGAGAAGATACGCGTTGGAGTAGTTGATATATATCGTGATGAGTTTTTCCTGCACGTTAAGATCAATTTGGATTCACCATATCGTATGGTTTATAGTCACATAAATGTTCAATTCTTTGAATATTCAGGTATTCCTGATTTTGATATATTCCCGTTTTCCCAAGAACACATTCCTAGCGTTACGAATTTCAATTATAAAATCCCTTGGAATCCTAAATGGGATAATATGAAGCTATTTATTGCTGTGCATGGAAAGATCGGCCCGCTTTAAAAAAACTCAATCTATGAGCCATCTTGGATAACAAGATGGCTTTTTTTATCATTAATATTGACTAGCTTCCCCAAGATCATAATTTGTATTTAATTCTCGGTCTAAAAATCGAGTTATCCAAATTTCCATGGTAAAAATCATATTGTCATAAATGAAGCTTTATCGGTCAATATTGCCCCACGTTGACTATTACCAAAAATCTGGGAGGGAAGATTGAAAAAAGTACTGAATTTAGTTTTTATATTAATTATCTCTAATGTATTATTCTCGATACGTATCACGATCGGAGATACCAATCAAGCTGCTGAAAAATTCATACACGTAAAAAATGCGCCAAATTTAATTGATGACTCATTATCAAAATCATTGTATTACCATGATGAAATTGTCGGCTATGTTTATATATTGAAACCAACAGGCTATATCATTGTATCTTCCGATGATGAGATTTCTCCGATCTTAGCATATTCATTTGTTTCTCCGTTTTCGATACCTGGAGATTATAGTTCTACGTTGCAGCAAATTGTTTCATATGACCTCTCTCTCAGATTAAAAAACCTGGCAATGTTACCTGAAAGTATCAAAATAAAACATCGTGCAGCATGGAAAAATCTACTTAGTGGTAAAGAAAGACCTCCGTTAGAACAATGGCCCCCAGAAGGCACAACAGCATCCGGTGGATGGCTGAAGACAACGTGGACACAAAGTTCACCTTACAATGCATTATGCCCAATGGATCTCGTTACGGGGAATAGAAGCCTTGCGGGTTGCCCGGCAGTTGCCATGGGACAGATATTGAATTATTATGGAACAACCAATGGAACCACCTTCAATGATACAGATGATTATCACCATTCCTACTCAGGAAATAACTACTGGATCGATAACGATGCATCTTCATATGGATTCCCAGCATTCCCTGAACTGAATGCCAATTTGGAAACCATGATGCATCATTACAGGTATCAGGAGGAGATCACAAATACTGACAAAGCAACCCTTGTGTACGCATGTGGTGTAGCATCACATCAAGTATATGCATCGGCAGGTTCAGGAACATTCAGTGTTAACCAGGCTTTACAGGCATATCAGAGGTTTAACTTTGTTTCAGCACAGTTGCTAACTGAAGATATTCCTGAATTGTATATGCAAATCTCCCAGAATATAAAGCATGCCATGCCGGTACATCTTGCCATTGAATCTCCTGACCAGCAGACCGGACATAATGTAGTCGTTGACGGTTACAATACCGATGAATACTTTCATCTGAATTTCGGTTGGGGTGGTGCATATGATGGCTGGTATCTCTTGCCAACTGACTTGCCTTTTGGTTTGACGATGATCGAAGGTGCCATTGTGGATATAGCGCCAAGACAATATGTTCATGTTACACCGGATACTCTTGAGATTTCATCTCCGATCCAGGTTGATCATCCGTATCAATTCACGATTAAAAGCATTGATATTTACAGTGATACAACCATAGATGATATCCTATTCAATACATCCTTTGCCGATATCGATTGGGAGGTTCAGCATGAGCCCTTCCCGAAGACACTTTCGTGGGGTGACAGTACGATTATTTGCCTTATCCCGCATACATCCGGTAATACAACAGGCAGTGATTATTCAACTTTACTGAGAATCATTTTGGAAAATAATGCAGTTGATTTTACCGTTCATTATCAAAGTCCATTGAGTAATACAGACAACGTTCATACTGCCATGCCAAGTTTATCATTATACCAGAATTTCCCGAATCCATGTTCCCGGAAAACTTCTTTCAGATACCTTACGCAAAAGAAAGGGTTGCAGACTCTTGAAATATATAATGTCCTTGGTGAACTGGTCTGCAGTCATCAGTTTCATATCTCTGAACCCGGTTATCAGGAATACAGGTGGGATAACCGAGACTTGCATGGTAATTCGCTGCCTTCGGGGCTTTACATTTATAGGATATCCAATTCAGACTCAAGGATGATGGGCAAAATGGTCATCATTAAATAAAAATACTTTACTTTCTTTCAGTTTTACATAATATAAATATAAACAATAGCAATTGAAGTATTCATTCATGGAGGAAATATGGATTATAACAAGATCGTTGCAAAACTGCTTGAATACAGTCCTAAAGTTATTGCAGCCATACTCATTCTGGTTGTCGGCTGGCTTCTTGCAAAGATCTTCGCTTCTGCTGTACGTAAAATATCGAGTAAATCAAAGATGGATCCCACCCTTGGAGCTTTCGTTGCGAATCTGACTTCTGCAGGGATACTGATCTTCACCTTCATTGCTGCCATTGGGAAATTAGGGGTACAAACCACATCTTTTGTAGCACTGATAGGTGCTGCGGGCTTGGCTGTAGGCTTGGCTTTACAGGGTTCTCTCGCCAACTTTGCCGCTGGTGTGCTGATCCTGATATTCAGACCTTTCAATGTCGGGGATTCGATACAAGCTGGTGGTGTCACCGGGAAGATCCATGATATACAGATATTCACAACCGTTTTGCTTTCACCGGATAATAAGAAGATCATTGTCCCAAATGCCAAGATAAATGCTGATGTTATCATCAATTCAACTGCCATGCCTACCCGAAGAGTGGATATGGTGTTCTCTATTGCCAAAACCGATGATGTCATCAAAGCAAGAGAGATCATCAAATCAGTATTGGATACTGAAGATAAGATCCTGAAAGACCCTGCACCCAATATTGTTGTTTCTGAACTCGCGGGGGATAATGTAAACCTCAGCGTGCAGCCTTATGTGAATACTGCCGACTATTCAGCAGTTCTTTATGCAGTAACCGAAAAGGTAAAGATTGCTTTTGATACACAATTGCATGCGTAAAATGGAAAGGAGAAAATAATATGAGATTCAAATTATCGATGCTCTTCCTTGTTACCCTTATCCTTTGTTCAAGCCTATTTGCAGAAGATTGGAAATATACGTCCATCTTTAATCTCGCTCTAACTCAAAATGCGTATAACAATAACTGGGCTGGCACTGAATTGGGAAGCATCTCCTGGGCTGCTTCCACCAATTCGACAGCGGATAAACAATTGAATTCCTTCTTGTTAAGCAAGAACACCCTGCAATTGGCGTTTGGACAAACCCACCAGCAAAAGTTGGATACTGCCGGGCAACGCTACTGGAATAAGCCTGAAAAATCTACAGATAAGATTGATCTTGAATCCATCATGCGCTTCACACTTCACGGTTATGTGGACCCCTTTATCGGCGCTGATCTGCAAAGCCAGTTTATTGATTCTTCCGATCCTACGAAAACAAGGATCGTGAATCCCATGCAATTCATTGAATCCGGTGGTATTGCCAAAACATTCCTGAACAAGGAGAACCAAACCTTGAATGCAAGATTGGGCTTGGCAATGCGTGAAAGAATTGACAGGGAAAAACTCGATGCTGTTTCACAGACAAGAAAGACATACACGGAAAGTGATGCTGGTGGTGAATTTGTTGCCATTTACAACCAGGTTTTCAAACCAAAGGATATTACCTTCAATAGCAAACTGCAATTGTTCCAACCATTCTTTAATTCCAAATCAAAGGATTTCCCCAACAATGATTGGAAAGCAATGGATATGACTTGGGAAAACAATTTGAATATGAAATTATATAAAGCCGTTTCCATTGGTCTATACATTGAAATGCTTTATAATAAGGAACAACAGAAAGCTGTCCAGTTCAAGGAAACCCTGGGTATGGGATTCTCATATCAATTACTGTAATCACTGATATATAATAAAAAAGGCGAATGAGTAATCATTCGCCTTTCTTTTATATGAATTTGCTATTTAAGTTCGTTGGCAATGACCTTGCCCAATCTCTTGATACCTTCATGGGTCTTATCAGCAGGCATATAAGAGAAGTTAAGACGCATGGTATTCAAACCGCTTCCATCGCAATAGAATGAAGAACCGGCGACAAATGCCACAAATTCCTGATCAATTGCCTTGAGCAGCAGGTCATTCGTATTGATCGATTCAGGGCAGGTAACTTGCAGGAACAAACCACCTTCCGGCTTTGTCCATGAAACGCCTTTCGGCATGAATTCCTCAAGTGAATCCAGCATGACTTTCTTCTTATCACGATACTGATTGATAATCGACTGGATCTTTGAATCCAAGTAACCCTTTTCAATGTATCTTGCAGCGATTCTTTGATTGAAAGCAGGCGTACAAAGGTCTGTTGCCTGTTTCCCCAGTACGATCTTATCGAGAATATCCGGATGGGCAATGACCCAGCCGATACGGAATCCGGGGACAAATATCTTGGAGAAAGTGCAGAGCATAATGACTTGTCCTGTTCCATCCAATTCATAAAGGGTACGCTGGTGCTTTCCTTCATAACGAAGTTCACGATACGGACTGTCTTCGAGGATCAGGATATCGTATTTATGAGCAATCTTGATGATTTCTTTTCTTCTGTCTTCACTCATGGTCACACCGGCAGGGTTCTGGAAATCCGGTATGATATAGATGAACTTCGGCTTGATTCCCTGTTTCTTCAGTTCAGCAAGTTTGGCTTCCAGCAAGTCTGATCTCATTCCATGATCATCCATCGGGATACCAATTGCTTCACCACCATAGGAATTGAAAGCGCTCAAACCACCCAAATAGGATGGAAGTTCAACGATGATCTTATCTCCACGATTCAGAAACATCTTGGCGATGAGGTCAAGTGCCTGTTGTGATGCTGTTGTGATAATAAGGTTATCAATCGTAATGTCCATACCCAGTTTACGATAACGCTGGACCAGTAACTCACGCAACAAGGTGTCCCCTTCAGTAGCACCATATTGTAGTGCTAATGCGGCTTCCTTGTCCATGACACTCATGATTACTTCCTTCAATTCTTCCACTGCAAAGGACTCCGGTGAAGGCAGTCCGCCTGCAAAGGAAATGATCTCGGGTCGGCTGATCAGCTTCAGCAATTCCCTGATTGCGGAACGCTTCATGTGCTTGATGTTCACCGATAGGATGTCGTCAAGGTCTTGAATCATAATTCCTCCATTTTTTCATGTATTTATATATTAGAAAATAACTTAATCATGAGACATTATGTATTTTTTCTCTCTATAATTGTCAACTTGTTCCCTTATGTTTTTTAAAATTCCTGGGTTAGCATTCAACTGTAATACATATTCCTTTGCTTCTTCATCCAAATCTGCATCAATGACATCTGTTTCCCGCATGATAAAGGCAACGAGTTTGTCCATTTCCTCAGGTATCCTGACAGTGATGGCATTCGCCATTCTCGAGCGATGCATCATGAGCAATTGAATGAGATCAGGAATATTCTCACCTGTTTTTGCTGAAATGAATACTGAATTTCGATACTTTATCTGCATCTGCTTTCTCAAAAACTTCTTTCCTACTCCCTCTACCGCATCCCATTTATTGAATACGTAGATCATATCAGTCTTGTCAGCTTTGATTTCCTTCAATACCTCTTCTACAGATTCAATATTCTCTTTCAGACGATAATCACTGAAGTCGATCACATGTAGAATCAAATCCGCTTCAACAACCTCCATTAACGTTGCATAAAAGGATGAAACCAATGTATGGGGAAGGTTCTTGATAAATCCGATCGTATCTGTGAGTATGACATCATGATTATCCGGAAGCCTGAGCTTTCTCGTGGTTGCATCAAGCGTGGCAAATAACTGGTCTGCAACGAATACATCGGACTTCGTTAGCCGATTGAACAGCGTCGACTTCCCTGCATTCGTATATCCGGCAATGGCTATTGTATATTGCTGTTCTCGTCTCTTTCTCTTCGTCAGTTCATTGCGTTCGATTTCCTTCAGTTTGGCTT
>DAONDQ010000081.1:0-12895 GCA_035402645.1 Candidatus Cloacimonadota bacterium
CCAATTCGTTTATCTATGGGCATTTCGAAGGGATAACTAAACGCCTATACCAATTCATTTATTTAAGAAAGAAAAATGGGACGTTGAACATATCGATTCAAATACAGAAAACACTTTGGAAAATGAAGAGGAGCAAAAAGAATGGTTAAGAGCTTCTTTCATTGGCATAACGGAACAAAAGACCCAAGAAGAAATAAAATCTTTTCTCTCTGAGACAAATGAGGAAAAACCAAGTTTCGAAGTTTTATATACAAATATCATGTCTGCCTCTACTGATAAAAAGCTGAGGGATAACGAAAAAGATATGCTATGGAACTTTACCCTTCTTGATGCCTCAACGAACAGGAGTTATGGTAACGCAATATTCCCAGCAAAACGTAGGGTAATTATTGGTAAAGATAAAGGCAAAAAAATCATAGTTGGAGCCAATTTTGAAATTAATGAAACTGAGGGAGCTATTGCATTTATTCCTCCTTGTACTAAAAATGTATTTTTGAAGTATTACAATCCTATGACGAATAATATCCGTGAGTGGGACAAAGAAGATGCGGAAGCATATATGACTAATATCAAGAATACCTTGTATTTATTTCTATAAATTAGCGTAGGGTATTATGGTCAACAATCAGGTACAGCAAACAACTTTCTGGGAATTTATTAAAAAGTATAAAATAGAAATTCCTATTATTCAACGTGATTATGCACAGGGACGAATAGGAAATGAAAAACTGCGTGAAATATTTCTTTCAGACTTGCGAAATGCATTAGATGGAAAACTCATTAATAATGAAAGGACGCTTAAATTAGATTTTATCTATGGTAATATTGATAATGGGTGTTTGAATCCACTTGACGGTCAACAGCGATTAACAACCCTATGGTTATTACATTGGTATATTGCATTTAAGGCAGGGAAATTAGTCGAGAATAGAGATATTTTGATGAACTTCTCATACGAAACCCGTATTTCTTCACGGGAATTCTGTAAACAACTTTCGGTCTTTGATAAGGCATCATCAGATTCAATTATTGAAATTATAGAACAACAGACGTGGTTCTATACATCATGGAAACAAGACCCCACGATTAGGGCAATGCTAAATATGCTTTGTGGAACACCTATTAAGGACAATAAGAATAACGATATTCTTGATGGGATTGAAGAAGTATTTAAAGATTGTGATTATATTAATTATTGGGAACAATTAGTAAGCAAGGAATGTCCAATAATATTTTATTATCTTGATTTAGAAGACTTGTCCTTATCAGATGACTTATATATCAAAATGAATGCAAGAGGTAAGTCATTGACTAATTTTGAAAACTTTAAGGCTGATTTAATTGGCTTTATAAATGAAAATGAATTTGACAAGGGGAAGAATCCAGATGAGACGATTGCCTATAAATTAGATGTAATTTGGTTGGATATTTTCTGGAAATATCGATCGGTTGAAAACAAATTAGATGATATATATTTTGCATTTTTAAATCGATATTTCTTGAACAATTTGCTGACCTCTAAGGATGTTGATGGAGCCTATTTATTTACACAAAAGAAAATCGAATCAAATAACCCCTTGTTCGATTATTTATATGGAGAATCTGGCGATGATTCAAAGATTAAATACTATAATTTTGAAATCTACAGATCGGAACAAAGGTCATTTGATAAACAGTTATTCGAATGTTTAGAGCGCACATTGGATAATTTCTATGTAGCTTTTAGAGATTTTTCCGTGGAGGATATAAATAGGTTGTTTTTCCCTTCTTGGAATATCAATTCAAACTTTCGATTCATTCCTGAATATGTTGAAAACACAATGGTTCAATACAGCCATTACAGTTCTCCATATATTTCGAGTACACTTACCTTACCACAAAGAGTCATTTTTTTTGCTGTTTGTTGCTATTTTGAAAACAATAAATATTGTGAAAATACCTTCAACCAATGGATGCGTGTAATATGGAACATTGTTGAGAATGCTAATATAGAAACTATTCCATCAATGATTGGTGCAATTCGCCTTGTAGATGAGTTGAAACCACATGCAAATAGAATATATTGCTATTTGGCAGACAGCAAAGTGGTCATAAAGTCTGAAATAGCCAAGGAACAAGTTGCTGAAGAAATTGAAAAAGCAAAACAAATTTGGAATGATCAACAAAGCAATTGGGAAGGCAAAATTGTTGAATCTGAGAAAACTGCATTTTTCAAAGGGGCAATACGTTTTTTATTTAGAACAAATATTGAAATATATGACTGGAATATATTTCAGGATAGATTTGTCAAAGCAAAGATGTTTTTTACAAAGGATGGAGTAAATGAACCGTATAAAAAAGATGCATATCTATTAAGGGTTCTGATTAGTAAATTCACTGAGTTTGGTCATTTCACAGGCGAAATATTTGACAACAATTCTTCATCATGGAGAACAATTCTTCTTGATGAAAAATTAGTAGTTGGAATAAATCAATTATTTGATTTAGCAGATATTTTTGCAATTGACTTAAACAATTTTTCTTCTTCGATTATCGATAATGAAAGACTACGAGATTTTCAAAATGACTTGTGTAAAAGCACCATATTAAATTGGGTTAGCCCTAAGAGTTACTTCCACTGGTGTAACCATGATAAATATTCACTTTTCCCTTATAAAGCTAAGTCTCAGTCAAAAATATTTGTCCTTGCAGATAAAAGAAACGAAATTATGTCGGGCTTAGATGGTAAAATTATTGATATTGATGATGGGCAGAGAGTTGAAGGTTTACCATATTATAAAGGTTGGGATTTACACTTTACACTTAAAAGTAATAATCAGAAGTATAAATGGTTTGATTCTTTGCAAGAATTAACTGAGATTAATGAATGGAGGGAAATTCCAGATGTAAGTTTGGATAACTTAGAAACCTACTTGACAAATGTTCCATTACCTAAAGAATGATTAATTAAAAGATAGATCGGACAAATATGCCGAATGTTACGAATTCAATAATAAAGATAAATAAGCAATTATAATCATTCACATACTTGAGCGTATGGAACCAAAACCCTGATATAATGAAGTTGGCTAAAAGACAATAATTTTTTTTATCCAGACCTTCTCCTTATATTTGCTGTGCAACAGGACTCAACAAGAGTTCTGTTTTTTTTTTGCCCTCAATGTATCACTTTCTTGAGAAGTGCCACATGGCAAAAACAGCCTATGTGCAAGATATACAATACAATAGATCATTATTTGTCAGTTCTGCGATTTTTGAATATATCATTTACTGCCAATTATCTCGGAACTGATACATTTCACCCGATGTTGAACCAAATTTGAAAATATGCCAATAAAAGGTCAAAAAACAACTTCAAACTACGTTGAATGGAATACGATCACGACCTTGATCTTAAAACTTGAACGTGATGGGAATTGGAAGTTCTCAATTCTGATCTCCATCGGAATTTTTACTGGTCTTCGGATAAGCGACATTTTATCCTTGAAATGGAATGATCTTCTTAATAAGGAATTTCTTATGATCACCGAGAAGAAAACCAAAAAATTCAGGAACATCAAACTAAACCCTCAGCTTCTGGACATCGTTGCCAGAATTTTCAAAGCACAGAAGATTGCCAACCCCGACACCTTGATCTTTCTGAACCGATGGAGAACTGGTACTATCCGTATTCAATACGTTAATGCTATGCTGAAGAAAATCTTCATCAAATACAAGATTTCTAAAGATGGCACTGCAATTTCATCTCATTCACTCAGAAAGAGCTTTGGACGTAGGACTTGGAACGTCCACCAAAATTCCGAAAAATCGCTTGTGATCCTGTCGGAGATTCTTAAACACAGTTCGATTGCAACAACGAAGATTTACCTTGGCATCAGGGAAGAGGAAATCTCGGAAATCTATCTCAACCTATAGGCTTAAGATGGAATCCTGTATTTGTGGGTAGCCAGTCCCTCTGTATCAGGTAGGGTTTGTTCCACGCCTACTTTTTTTATGAAAACCCAATTCAAAAGATTCTGATTTAAAAATTATACCTATGAGTGAATTATCAAAGCCCCAGTATGCCGCAGTGGATTATCCATTCCCACTTGCTGAGCCTCCAGTAATCCATTGCCCAATCTGTGGGGAGGGCACCCATAAGACATATGAGGATGGAAGTTCAGAGATGACTCCCTGCCCCCATCTATCATTTATCTTCTTTTCGGATCAGGCTATTTTCGCCTTTAAAAGCATTGATTTTACAGAGCGAATTCAGAATCAAGATTTGAATGACCTCTCATTCGAAAATTTTGAAGAATTTCTTGAGGAGATCGGGTATGACAACAAAATGTTAGCAATTGAAGCAACCTCTGGTGGTATGGCTGATAATGGAGGAGGGTCGTGGCGTACTGACATCTACGGATTTGATTATGGTGTGGTTGAATAACCTCGAAATCTATTAACCGAAACTTTATGGAACCCAAAGTAAAGAATTGCCCGAACTGTAAGCACTTCAGGAAAGAAGAAGAAACAACCTTATTGGAGCGGGAAGGGAAAAAAGTCGCAACAAAGTTCCTACCTAAACGCTGCCAGAAAGGGAACCACGAAATCATCCTAAATTGGTTCAAAACAAGAAAACCAGTCGAATTGGAGTGTTTTGAGTAACCATCGGAAGGTTACTTGATAAACCCAATCCTACTTCTTTCCATTGGTTTATTGACATTTTCTTCTTCCAGATACTTGATTATCTGATCGAGGTTCTGTCGTTCAACCCCATGCAATGCCCTATGGAGAACCAGCTTCCGCTGGACATTTTCGATAAGTGCCCCTGTAATTTCGTATTTCGATAGTACTGCCAAGTCATTTGGTTCCAACCAAGGAAGTTTATCAGCCCAGATTTTCATTCGGACTTCTGTTGATGGGAGATTCATCTTCTTCTTAATCAACATTCTACGATATATACTTGGGTCGCAGTGCCCTATTAAATTAGTGGTGGCGATCAGGATACCTTTCAAATTTTCAAGTTCATTTAAGATAATGGTCTGGATCGCATTTTCAGTTTGCGATACTCCTTGATTTGCACCGTCACTCCTACGCTTCGATAGAATCCCGTCAGCCTCATTCAGTAAGAAAATAGGTGCCACTGGAGATTTCTCGACCATTTCCCGATAATAATCGAAGGCTTTCTTCACCAGTTTTTGCGATTCTCCATAAAACATTGACTTCCCTTCGCTGATTTTGAAATTGAAAATATCCCTGCCTGTCTTCTTTGCTATCTGATAGCTCAACTCTGTTTTTGAAACCCCAGCTTCTCCGAAGAACATCAGACATAAGCCTGTCGGCAAATTCTCATCAGACAGTCGTTTCATCATGTTCTGGTAATTCTCAGGCTGGAGAATATTAACAATGAAGTCGATTTCCTTCTGATCTTCCTCACTATAGAACAATCGTTTCTCAATGATATCATCAGCCTTTATAATCTGAAACTGCTTATTTGGTGTCACTTTCGTGCGGTTGAACATCTCCTTGTTCTCGCCAAGAAGTAGCCCTTTGGCTTTTTCCGTCAGATAAATATTCGAATCATTCCGAAAGTTACCTTTCTCTGTTTCTACCAGATCATGTTTCTGAAGGGTGTGCTCCTGAGCAATGAAGAGTTTGCGAATCTTCATATTATCTCTAATGTCAGGCAACAGGAAGTAGATAGCCTTGGCTAACTCTAAGTCCTCGTCAGGTTGATCAACGAAAAACGAACACATAAAAAGAAACATAAGCTGTGACTGATCCTCCAGATTGTAGATTTTCAAGTCTTTCACAAACTGAATGTGTTCATTGTTTTTGAGTAGGGCATGTATTTCAGCATAAACCTCGCTGTCTTCCTGTTGTTCTTCCCTGTTTCGCAATATTTCCCCGACAATTTTCAGGAGGTCAAAAACGTCAGTCGCTTTATTTTCCGATGGTTCAAATCTATGCCCCTTCAAAACGGCATTGTACAATTCTCTACTCACATAATACTCTTCGGTGGCTAACTTGGTTTGTCTTCTTCGCTTGCGATTCTCTTCAATGGTGACTCTTACCATCTGAAGATCAACCAGAGCTTTGATGTCAGATAAATGCTTGGCAAGCGAAATGCAGTTAATATCCAAATAATGAGCCAATTCCGAGAAGTCAATCGAACTGGTCTGTAAATTCATGGTGATCAAAGTTGACAGTAGTATGGCTTGATTCTCTGTGATACTGAAGAACTCTGCAACAATACGAGTATGAGGGCTGATCAGATCACGGAATTCAGGTGACAAATTGGAATCATAAGCCTGAGTGGCAATGATCTCAACATGTTCAATCATTGCAAGGTTTTCAAGATTCGCTACAGGATGATATGGTTTCTTCTTTTCGTTCAATAGTACTCAATTGAAATTCAAATTTTGTCTGCTTACTGGAGTCGTGATGCCATGGGAATGAGAATCTGCATGATTAATTTTCCCAGACTTCTGTTAACCGTTGGATCATATCTTTGGTATATTCCTTATTTTGAATGTTGAAGTCGTAACAAGTAAATATGCCAAGTAAAAGCTGAAGAATTGAAAAGTATTCCCCCTTGCAATTTTTCATGAATTCTCTGAAGTAAAGCGTGTGTTCGCCTTCCTCCTTGAGTATATACTCATACATAGTCCAACGTACCACGTCATATATATGTTCTGATTCCAAGTGTCGTCCGAAGTTCTTGATCATGGCAAGCGATTTCCCGTATTTTTCAGTACAGGTGTGACTTAGGTGAAACATCAGCACAGGATAAGTTCTGCGATTATTTATTTCTTCAGTAACATATATAATAAGGTATTGTGGCTTGGGCTGATATTCAGTGACGCTAACAAGTTTTGATTTTGCTTTGGCTTGAATGATTTGGCGCAGCTCTTCATCATTATCGATAGCCTCATCCAGTATCATCAGGCGAGGCAACTCAAAATCGGGGGTTTCCCACTGGATTTTCACGTATTTCTTCATGATTTTCCTTTTTTGTTTGGAAACAAAATTTTCAAAACACAAATCAAAATAAACCCGAAGGTCATCAATATGATATATAGATGCTTTAGGATGCTGAATACCGAATTAGCCAAAACAAATGCTACTCCCCAGTATCCAAAGCTGAATGCAGTCGCTTCAAAGAGATCGGTAAACTGAAATTTCAGAACCCTATTTAGCTTCCAATCCATCAATGAATTATTTATCTCTGATTCTCAGCCAGATCAATGTGAGTACTCCAAAGATGAAAATTCCACCGTAAAACTTCTTGTGCTTTTTTATGGTTGCAACAACCCCGCCATCTTCCTCTACACCTCTGATCATTGCTTGTTCGAGTTCCTTGGTTTCTTTAGCCAATCCTTCGGCTGCATCCACCAGTTCCCTTGTGCTCGTTTTTTCTGGCGGAGGTGGATATGATAATGAATCCTGAATCTCATCTGAAAATCCAGCAGATATCAGGCATAAGCATACCACTACCATCAGGCAAATTACCTTAAGTGTTCTCATGTGAACAATGTTAAATTCTAACTAAGAGGGTAGAGATGAAACTCGATAGCGATCCAATTTTTTTTATCCAGACATTCCTGATACCTTTACAGTATCGTCTGATAGTCACACAAATATAAAAAACATTCTCGAATAAAAAAAATTGTGCCAATGTTAGAAAACATCAATGATATCAAGGCTTACAAGAGTATTCAAAAACTTCGTGTGATTTTTTTCATTTTGCTGTTAATTTTACCATTTTCTTACCTTTTATTGTATTTAGATTACAACATAATACGCTTCTTATTCAGTAACGACCCCGAAGAATCACTTCGACATCTGTTTGAATTTTCATGGTGGAGAATAGCAATTTTCTCATTTCTGCAATATGTTTTCTTCACGGTTCTCGGCTCAATATATTACCACACATTTAAGGTAATTTTGAAGAACAAAGACTTTTTCCTAAGCTAACCTTAGCTTATTTCTATGAAACCTCGATACCTGACTAAAAGCCGATTCAAACTGGCTCTGGAATGTGAAACCAAGCTGTTTTACACTAACAAAAAGGAATATCCCGATACCAAAGTAGATGATCCTTTTATGGAAGCATTAGCCGAAGGCGGGTTTCAGGTTGAAGAACTGGCAAGGCTTTACCATGGGGGCGGCATTCTGATTGAAGAGAGGGACTATGAGAAGTCATTGGCAATGACCAATGAACTGCTGAAAAAGGATAAGGTTATCATATATCAGGCAGCCTTCAGGTTTGAAAACCTGTTCATCAGAACGGATATTCTGGTGAAGAATGGGAAGAAGATCGATCTGATTGAAGTAAAAGCCAAATCTTTCGATGGGAGCGATTCCATGGACTTTCTCAACAAGAAAGGTAATCTGGACTCCAAATGGACACCATATATATATGATGTAGCTTTCCAGAAGTACGTCCTGATAAATTCTCATCCTGAGTTTGATGTCAGGGCTTATATCATGTTGGCGGATAAAACTGCAAGAACCACTGTTGACGGTTTGAACCAGAATTTCCTGATCATTCGGGATAAGGTTGGATTCCCCCAGATCAAGACCAGACCCGCTCTAACGGCACAGGAATTGGGCGGTGAAATTCTGATCAAGGTCAAAGTCGATGATATCATAGGGCGCATCTATGACGGTACGGATACCGCTGATCCACCAGAGTTGATGTTCATTGACAGGATTAGGATGCTTTCAGATTATTACCAAAGGGATGAGAAGATTGAAACGCCCTTGGGTGGAAAATGCAAGAAGTGTGAATTCACGTGTGATCCTGAAGACTTGGCTACTGGAGTGAGGTCAGGGTTTCAGGAGTGTTGGAAATCTATGGCTGAGTTTGCAGATGATGATTTTAATAAACCATCAATATTGGATGTATGGGATTTTCGGAAAAAGGATCAGGTTATCGGGGACGGCAAATACTTCATGAAAGATTTGGATGATTCTGATATCGGGCATACAGCACCAAAGAAATCTGGGATGTCCCGTACAGAGCGACAGTTCATCCAGATTCAGAAAGCAATAGAAGGAGATAATACTATGGATTTGCGGATCGATGAGCTGCGAAGAGAAATGGAATCATGGAGATATCCTCTACATATGATTGATTTCGAGACCACTGCCGTAGCAATCCCTTTTCACAGGAACATGAGACCATATGATGGAATCGCTTTTCAATTCTCACACCATATAATTGATTCCCAAGGCAATATTAAACATGCTGGTCAATATTTGAATGTGGAACGTGGACGGTTCCCGAACTTCGAATTCGTTAGAGCCCTGAAAAAGGAACTGGATCAGGATGAAGGTACGATCTTCAGGTATGCAGCGCATGAGAACACTTACTTGAACATCATTTACACACAATTAAGGGAGGTTTCTGCAACTGAGGTACCCGATAAGGATGAACTATGCAATTGGATCAGAACCATTACCAATAGCACTGACAGACAAGCTGACGAATGGGAAGGTAGCAGAACCATGGTTGATCTGTTGGAGATGGTTAAGCGGTTCTATTACGATCCCTATGCTGGTGGTTCCAACTCCATTAAGGCGATCCTACCAGCCGTTCTGAACCGAAGTGAGTACCTACAGGAGAAGTATTCCAAGCCAATCTATGGGACGGCTTCCATGCCCAGTTATAATTTTCAAAATAAGGCTTGGATTGAAATTCATGATGGGATTGTGACCAACCCTTATAAACTGCTCCCACCACTTTTTGAGGGCAAAACGGATGAACAATTGGAAGAGTACATCACCGATCCGATGCTTGCTGAAGGTGGGGCAGCTATGATGGCTTATGCCAAAATGCAGTTCTCGGAGATGTCGGAAGAAGAAAGGAAATCAGTGGTAGAAGGGCTTTTACGGTATTGCGAACTGGATACCTTTGCGATGGTGCTGATTTGGGAGTTTTGGAATAATGAGCTTGCCGATTAACAGTTACCTGTTCGGAAATGATTCCAAGTCAGCACCTTTTTGGGTGTTTTATTAGTACTTTTGCAGTGTGTATTATAGAAGAAAAATAATATTAGCCATCCTTGATGAATTTGGGGGACAATTGCCCAAAACCTCCTTTCAAAAGTTGCTTTTCCTTTTTACAAGGATGCAAGAAGTTAAGTCATTTGACTTTGTTCCTTACTCATTTGGATGCTTTTCCTTCTCTGCAAACCAAGATTTACTTACCCTTAAGAAATATGGGATAGTGAAAGAGCAACACTCTGAACCAAATCAATATTGGGTTAAAAGTGATGATGTGGATTATTTGAGCCAACTGACAAAACAGGATTATGCCTCTGTAAAATTGGTGGCAAAGGAATTTCGTCAAATGGATCAGGATGAATTGATAAAGTTTACATACCAAAAGTATCCCTACTTTGCGATTAATAGTAAAATTGCCGCCAAGCTGTTAGATTCAAAATCTTTGGGAAGAATTAACGAGCAGAAACGGGTAATAAATGAACCAACACTTTTTAATATTGGGTACGAGGGTAAGTCGTTTGAGCAGTTTATAAACCAACTTGTTATAAATGATGTAAGACTTCTGATAGATGTCAGAAAGAACGCATTAAGTAAGAAGTATGGTTTTTCCAAATCGCAAATCTCAAGAACATGCGAAAGCATGAACATAAAGTATATCCATTTACCAGAATTAGGCATTGATTCTGGGAAAAGGAAAGATTTACAAGGCATTGCGGATTACAACCGCCTTTTTAAAGAATACGAAACCTCTGTTCTTCAACCAGCAGAGAACAGTAACAAAGAAATAATAGAGAAATTAAGGATTCATAAACGAGTTGCCTTAATGTGCTTTGAAAAGGAAGCAGTCATGTGTCATCGGGGTAGGATTGTAAATCATCTAAATAAACTACTTGAAGGTACCGTTCCCGTCAAGAATCTTTGATCACACATGCGAATTCTCATCACCGTAAAAACCTACCCCACTATTTCCAAGGTTCAAAAGGATGAATTTGTTTGTACTGCTGGCATCAACGAGAAGGGAGAATGGATAAGACTTTATCCCATCCCTTTTAGGCGATTGGATTATGATTCTCAATATAAAAAGTACGATTGGATCGAGTTAGATATAAAGAAACATAAAACTGACTGGAGACCTGAGTCATTTACCCCCACAAACGGTGAAGAAACACAAATAAATATTGTTGGTCATCTGGACACCAAAAACAACTGGGAGGATCGTAAAGCCATAGTTTTAAAGAATGTTTACACTGATTTTTCGGTGCTATTGGATGATGCTAAGGAAAATCAAAGTAAAACATCCTTGGCTGTCTTTAAGCCAACCATAGTTAAAGACTTTATCTTTAGTGAAGAGACAAGGGAATGGGATGAAACGAAAATAGGCTGGCTAAAACAACAGAGTCTATTTGAAGACATGACCAAGAGGGTAGTTATCAAAAAATTACCCTATAAATTCAGTTATATCTTCGAGGACATTAATGGCAAATCAAGAACATTAATGGTTGAAGACTGGGAAATCGGACAACTTTTTTGGAATACACTCAAACATAAACAGACTGAACAACTTGCATTGCAAGATGTTAAATCCAAGTATTTTGACGATTTTTGTAACAAAAAGGATTTGCATTTTTTCCTTGGGACTAATTTTGTTCAACATACTCAAAAGTCAAGAAATCCATTCATTATCATCGGTCTTTTCTATCCCCCGAAAGTTTCCAAGCCAACTACTACTCAACTTAAACTTGATTTAGACTGACTGGGTGATTTTTGATCATTAACCATTCCCCCAAACCACCCATCCGTCTGGCAGTAATTCCAATTTTGAACCAGAGTAAGTTGATTCGATAAGTTCCCGCACTATCGGTGGTTTTTCAGCTTTTCCAGTGTTAACAATGTTCTCGATCATCATTGGTGGATTACCTCGTGAAGAAATCAGCAAAATCTCACCATTTCCCGAAACTTCCTCACAAAAATCTTTATTCCAGACCATACAGGTTCGATACTTGAAACCCCAATTTCTGATTACCCCAAGGGCTTCTTCCAGACTCTTAGGAAGAACCCATAGTAATAGAACAGAATCCTTTTCACCTAACGCCCCTATGAACCTATCCGAATAATCATCGTGGATGGGCATCGTAAAGTCAACATAAATAACTTGGTAATAACCCACTGGCATTTGTATTTTGGGTTTTACCTCAGCTCTCTCCAACTCCCTAATAACGGGTGTGACCTTCTTGACATCTCCTTCTGTTTTCTCAATCACCTTCTGAAGAAATTCATCAGATTTGTCAATCAGTTTAGAAGCAGCATCAACACTGGTATTTAGGGTTTCTTCAAACAACCATTTGGTAGCAGCATCTTGTTCTTGATCCAGTCTCTGAACAACTTGTCGTGCTTTATCATATTGTCGCTCACTCATTCCGATCTTTTCTGCTACAATCGAGCGAGTTGTTCCCGTTTTCTCCAGTTCTGGTAACCTTGCCATAACTGAAGTTTGCCCCAAGTTTTGAAGCCCTACAAAGTTTCTGCGTTCTTCAGCCTTCCTTCGTTCAATTTCAAACAGCACTTCAGCCTCCCTGACCTTTGAAAGGGTTGATTTTTCCCTATAAAAATTTTCGAGTACCAATCGTTCAAGTTCTTGGTCTTCATCCCCCATGAATTTCTCAACTTCGATTTCGGTTCTTCCGAGCACTTTTGCAGCTCGTACTCTTCGATGACCACTGATAATCATAAAGTTTCGATTAATTAATATTGGCTTGATCCAGCCCGTCAACCTAATTTGTTCAACAAGTTCATCGAATTGTTTTTTATCCTCTACCCCATATATCTCCAGATTTCTTGGGTGATCGATTAACCGTAGTGTAACTTTGTTTCTGTAAAATTAAAAAAGCCACGGCTGAAAAATGAC
>DAONDQ010000082.1:0-12628 GCA_035402645.1 Candidatus Cloacimonadota bacterium
AACAGCCTCATCTGGAGCAGGACAAGACACTTCTCGATATTATATATGAAGCCAGGAAAGACCTGATTGTGCTGAAGACTCAATTAATGGAAGCTGAACACAGGCTCTCCATTGAGCATTCAGAAGAAGCAGCCCATGCCATGGGGAATTTGCAGGATAAGTTCAATCACGCAGGCGGATATACCTTTGATACAGAGATCAAACTCGTTCTGACATCCCTGAATTTCACTGAGGAAGTCTGGAAATCACCCATATCTCAATTCAGCGGTGGGGAACAGACTCGCATTCATCTGGCAAAGATACTTCTTCAGCCTTATGATCTCCTTCTATTGGACGAACCAACCAATCATTTGGATATTGATATGATCTTCTGGCTGGAAAAATACCTTTCGAATCTGGAAAAGCCTTATGTTATTATTTCCCATGATCGATATTTCCTCGACAAGACAGCGGGAACGATCCTGGAACTTGATAATGGACACATTGAAAGATATTCAGGGAATTATTCCTTCTATGCTGTTGAATCTGCATTGAGAAAAGAACAGCAACTGAAGGCATACCAGGCACAGCAGAAGCTGATTGAGAAGACTGAGGATTTCATTCGCAGGAATATGGCAGGTCAGAAGACAATCCAAGCTCAATCCCGTCAGAAGATGCTGGATAGAATGGAGATCATTGAAGCACCTCAATCGGCAACGACTTTCAAGATACAGTTCAATAGCGCAAGCAGGACAGGTAACGATGTCTTCCGCCTTGAAGATGTAACTTTCGGTTATCCGGGGAAAGACCTGGCTCAGGATGTGAATCTCTATGCAGGTTACAGGGATAGGATAGCCATACTTGGCAGGAATGGATGCGGGAAGACAAGCCTCCTCAATCTTCTCATGGAAGAACTCAAACCCTCAAACGGAATAATCAGGATCGGTGCCAACCTGAAGATTGGCTATTATGAGCAATTCCATGACCTTCTAAACCCTGAACTCACTGCTCGTGAAACAATATGGCAGATGATACCCAACGCTCCCCAGGGTGAAGTTTTGGGCTATTTGGCACGATTCGGCTTCAGGAATGATGATGTCGAGAAAAAAGTGGCTTCTCTCAGTGGCGGTGAACGGGCAAGACTGAACCTGGCTCGCCTCATCATGGAAGGACCCAACGTACTGCTGCTCGATGAACCCACGAATCATTTAGACTTAACTATGACCACCGACTTGGAGCAGGCACTACTCGATTATGATGGCACAATTCTTTTCGTTTCTCATGATCGGTATTTCATCAGGAAAATTGCCACCAAGATATGGATATTCAGGAATATGACCATCGAAGAGACTTTGCAGGATTTGGAAAGCATCTTCGCATCCGGTTTCAATGAAAAGGCTGAGAAGAAAGTCAAAACCAATCAGCCAGAAAAAAACAGAGTCAAGAAGATCAATCCCTGGAATCTCGAGCAGATACTTAAGGAAATTGATAAGCTTCATACAGAAAAGCAACTGCTGCTGGATGAAAAAGCAGAGATAGAATTTCAATTCACCCAGTCCGATACTTATAAGGAACCGGAAACGATGAAAACGCTTCGAACCCGTCTTGAAGAAATTGAAGATGAAGTAGCTGAATTACAGATGAGAATTGAACAGAAGGAAGACGAGTACCTCGAGTTGAGCAGTTAATAAGTAACAAAGGCAAATTTTTTTCTTGACTATTCGACCATAATTCTAAAATAGTCGAAAAGAATGTTCAACAAATTTACAAAAAGGAGGTGAAGTTGGCTTCCCGTGATAAAAAGCAACTCATTCTCGATGCGGCTGAAACACTCTTCGACCGCTATGGTTATTCAAAGACATCCATCGATGATATAGCCAAGGAAGCCTTTCTCGGGAAAGGAACGATTTACTATTATTTTGAATCAAAGGAAGATATCTTTTTCGAAGTAGTACAGATCCAGACTGACAAATTCATGAAGAAGATCAGAAAGAGCATTGATGAAGCGAAGGATTTTGAAACAAAACTCTATCTGACGATCAGCCTTCCCATTCGAATGGCGCATGAACACTCAACAAACCTATTGGATGTCCTGAAGAACTTTCCCTTGCAGTACATGCATAAACTGAAAGACATCCGGGATAGAAGTAAGCACCATTTTATCGATATACTCAATGATATCATCCAAGGTGGTATCAAGAGCAACATTGTATCTGATACGATTCCTGTTAACGATGTCTTGAACGTGATCTATGACTGGTTCCTGCTTGGTGATTCGAATATTATCATTCAGAATCATGCTGAATTTCTGGAAAAGGCGGAGAAGAACTACAAATGGGTCGTTCAATTATTATTATATGGTTTGATAAAGAGAGGAAACTAATATGAAACGCTACGTAATCATGTTCATTTTGCTCATGACTACCGCTATCTCACTCTTCGGTATGACACTTGAGCAGTGCATCGATCTGGCACTGAAGAACAACAAGGCTTTGCTGTCATCCGTGGAAGACAAGGAAATGGCAGATCAATTGTACTATGAAGCAAGAGGTTCCCTATTACCGCAATTATCATTACAGGGGGCATACAATCTCAGTACAACCTGGTTGCCCGAATCATCTAAGGCACCAACAGCCGATTTCAGTTCTGAACTCGATGATAATGCAACCGGCAATGACAGTACCCTTGCCGGTATCATGTCATATATCACGAACAGCATGATGCCTTCAGATCCGATGAAGGAAGGCTCAGTGGTTGCACAATTGAAGTTTAGCCAGATCCTCTTTTCAGGCGGAAAACTCATCAATGGGATCCATGCTGTGAATAAATACAGATCGATCCAGGGCAAGCGAATCGACTTATTGAAGCAGGACTTGATCACCAACACAACGAATATGTTTTACCAGACACTCCTTGCCCGGAAACTCTGGGAAGTACAGGAAGAAGGTTTAGCTCTGGCAAAAGATCATCTAAAACAAGTTGAGACTTTTAATGGAGAAGGGCAGGTTTCAGAATTCGATCTACTTCGGGCAAAACTGGAAGTGGCAAAACTTCAGCCCGATGTAGTGAAGGCGCATAACCAGTATGATCTTGCTCTGTCAGCCCTCAAAAAGCAGATTGGCTCTGTTGATCCCCGCTTTACAGTGGACGATGAATTCCAGATTCCCAACCAGCCCGATATCTTTTCCATTACAAATCCGGATACCCTTTTGATCGACCTTCCTGCAGCACAGGAAAGTGCCCAAAAACACCGTATCGAATTGAAACTGGCTTCCATCAATAGTGAAATCAATACGATCAAATATAAGGCGGAAAAAGGGAATTACCTGCCCAATCTGATGCTGAATGCCGATTATTCCATATACACGGCTGCAGATGAATATGCCATCCAAAAAAACGATTATGGCACATCCTTCAGTGTGGGTGTTGGTTTTTCCATTCCCTTGTTCACAGGTTTGACCAATACAGCAAAGAGGAATTATGCAAAGCATGAAATGTGGCAAGCCAAGATACAGGAACGTGACGCAAGTGAAATGATCCAACTGGAAGTCAAGCAGGCTTACCAGAATATGCGGACAGCACTCGAGAATTACAAAGTCCAACTGGAAAATATAAACCTTGCAGAGAGAAGTCTCCATCTGGCTCAAGTCAGATACGAAAACAAGGTGGGCATTCAATTGGAAGTATTCGATGCTCAAGTCATGCTGTCAGGTGTGAAACTCAGCTATTACAATTCAATATATGAAGTAATCAGCGCTAACCAAAAGCTAAAAAAAGCCATGGGCTATAATTTATAAGGGAGTAATGACCATGAAACGAATTTTATCAATCGTCCTTCCCATACTGTTACTGTTATCCTTTACCGCATGTGTAAAGAAAAAGGAAGCAGCCAAAAATATCGAACAATTGCATAAGGAAAACGGCATTCCTGTGCGTGTCCTTGATATAACAAGCCGCACGTTCACACAGGAATTGAAATACAATGCATCCCTGACAGGTGTTGAAGAGAGTTATGTGAAATCCATGGTCGGTGACAATGTGGTCAAAGTATATGCCAAGGTTGGCGATTATGTTAAGAAAGACCAGATCATTGTCAGCTTTCCACAGGATACGCCTGCTGCACAATATATGCAGGCAAACACTGCTTATTATAATGCAAAGCTCATTTATGAAAGAATGCAGAGGCTTTTCAGCCAGGGTGCCATTAGTCAACAGGATTTGGATAACACAACTGCTGCCTACAAGGTTGCACAGGCAAATTTCAATTCAGCAAGCCAAATGGTTAATGTTAAGGCTCCCATTTCCGGTTATATCACTGCCATGAAGGTCAGCCCTGCAGATCATGTAGGTCCTGGTGATGACCTGTTCACTGTCTCCAACACATCAAAATACAAGGCTATCATTTGGGTGCCCGATACCGAGATACAATATGTGAAGAAGGGACAGAAAGCCACTTCTCAATTTGGAGATCAAACACTCACCGGAAGAGTCACTTCCGTGTCATTGGCTATGGACCAGGATAAGAAGGCATTCAAGACAGAAATTGTCTTTGATACTCATCCCAAGCAGGTGATCAGCGGTATTACGCTGGATATTGCCCTGGACATTGCGCGGATCGACAATGCCATTGTAGTCGATCGGAATTTGATCACAGAAGAAGCAGGGCAGAAATATGTATGGCTTGAAAAGGATAATAAGGCTGTTAAAACTGCGATTACCACAGGTCATGACAATGGTATTGAATATGAAGTTGTCTCCGGCTTGAATGTGGGAGACCATTTAATCACAGAAGGTATCAATCTGTTAACCGATAATTGTCTTGTTCAAGTTGTAAAGTAAGGGGATAAATAATGTTTTTATCCAAGATATCAGTCACGCGACCAGTCCTGGTCATCATGGTATTCATGGTATTCATTGTATTCGGTATCTTAGCCTTTGTGGGATTACCCTTGAACCTGATGCCGGAATTTAAAATACCCTATGTGAGTATTTCCACGGTGTATCCGGGTGCCGGTCCCAAAGAAGTTGAATCACAAGTCACACAAAAGATAGAAGATGCGGTGGCAACCGTAAGCCAGATAGATAACATCGATTCCTATTCCATGGATAATGTCAGCATTACCGTCATCAAGTTCGACATGGGTAAGGATGTAAATATTGCCAATCAGGAAGTCAAGGACAAGATCGATGCCATCGTATCCCAATTGCCCACCGATGCAGAACTTCCAACCGTTCAGAAAGTCGATATCAACGCATTCCCCTTCATGGAACTTGTCCTTTCAGGGAATACCGATGGTCGTACATTGTACGATATAGCCGATAAGAAACTGAAAGACCGGTTCTCCCAGATCGAAGGTGTTGCCTCTGTGGACATCACAGGTGGTAACAAGCGTCAGATCAATGTGAAGATGAAAGACCGTACAGTTTATGAAAATACCATCTCGTTAGCTCAATTGAACCAGGTTTTGGCTGCCCAGAATATGGATATGCCTGCCGGTCAATTCGAAAAAGGTACGCAGGAATATTCAGTCAGACTGAGAGGACAATTCCAGGATGTCAATGAACTGAAGCAGGCTGAGGTTCCCACAGCTTATGGAGTAAAAAAACTCGGTCAGATTGCGAATGTGGAAGATTCTCAGGAAGCAGTCCGTAAAAGAGCGATCTATTTCAATGTCCCCAAAATGGAGAAGTATGACAATGTTGTCAGATTGTCACTGACAAAGAGTGCGGATGGAAATGTTGTCCAAATTGCCAAGGAAGTTCTCAAGCAGCTTCCCAAAATTCAGAAAGAACTTCCAGCCGGTGTGACGTTGAATCTTATCCGTGATGACTCGAATTTTATCAAAGCATCTGTCAGCGATACCATGAGCAATATTCTCATGGGTATCCTGCTCACGGGTTTGATACTCCTGATCTTCCTTCATGATCTGCGCTCCACACTCATCGTGGCAATTGCTATGCCTGTTTCCATCATCGCGACCTTTATGTTCATTAAGATCTTAGGTTTCACGAATAATATGATGACTCTAATGGGATTATCCACTTCCGTGGGGGTGCTAGTGACCAACTCCATTGTGGTGTTGGAGAATATCTTTCGACACAAGGACCTGGGCAATTCAAAAATGGATGCAGCCCAGATTGGAACGAGTGAAATTGCCATTGCCGTGCTTGCTTCCACACTGACTAATATTGTGGTATTCCTGCCAATAGCCACTATGAGTTCCATGGTGGGTCAGGTCTTCAAGGAATTTGGTATCACGGTGACGATTGCGACTCTGTTTTCATTGGCAGTATCGTTTACGATCACGCCTATGATGGCTTCCAGGATCATTCCTGATGTAACACGTCCATCAAGATTCGGTAGAGCCTTTGACGGCATGTTTGATCGTTTTGGATCTTGGTACAGCAATGCCTTGAAATGGTTGTTGAACAGCAGGAAGCATGCATGGAGACTTGTCATCATTACCGTTGTTGCGTTCATTGCAAGTTTTGGTCTGATCCCATTCCTCGGTTCGGAAATGATGCCGACAATGGATCAGGGAACCATCAACGTTTCCGTTGAACTTCCTCAAGGCTCGAATTTGGATCAAACAGCGAAAACACTCGATACCATCAATGATATTATCGCCAAGCACAAGGAAATCAAATTCATCGTGACCAGTTTGGGTTCACAGGGAAGAATCGATAGTGCAACAAACCTGGCTTCTGCTGACCTTCAACTGGTCGATATAAAAGAGCGTAAGCATACGACGAATGAAATGGTGGGAATCCTGATCAAAGACCTTTCAATTGTTCCCAATGCCATCATCAAAGTATCGACCGCTTCAGGATTCGGCTTCAGGAATGATGCTCCCATCCAGTTCTACCTGAAGGGACAGGATACCAATAAGCTGGAGGAAATAAAAGGTCAGGTCGTTGCAGCAATCAAGAATACAGAAGGTTTGCTCAACCTCGATACCAGTACACGTTCAGGCAAATCAGAAATTACAATTGTCCCGAACCGCGTGAAAATGTCAGAAGTCGGTGCAACCGTCTATGATCTTGCATTGGCTCTGCGAACTTCTGTGGAAGGAATGGTGACAACCACTTACAAGGAAGCTGGAAAGGAATATGACATCAATCTTTCCATGGATGATGCCTCCATCGATTCCCCGGAAAAGATACGGAACCTTCCTGTTGCCATCAATGGTAAGAATTACGTCCTTTCACAGCTTGCAGATGTGACGTTCGATGTCGGTGTGAACAAGATAAACCACCATGACAAGAGCAAGGCGATCGAATTCACAGGTTTTGTAGCCACGGGTTCAAACCTGGGTGATGTGACAAAGCAAATCCAACAGCAGATTGCAAAGATACACATGCCAAGTGGTTATCAGATTTCGATGTCAGGTGATAGCGAGATGCTTGCCGATACTATGAAAGACATGATGCGTACATTCATCCTGGCAATTCTCCTGACATACATGCTGCTGGCAGCGATATTGGAGAGCTTTGCCCAGCCTGTTCTTATCATGGCAACCGTGCCTCTTGCACTTATCGGTGTCTTCGGTTCCATGTTCCTAACAGGTACGACCATCAACATCTTCTCCATGATGGCGATCATCATGCTGGTGGGTATCGTCGTGAATAATGCCATTCTCATCCTGGATTATGTGAATCTGAAACGAAAGGAAGGAGTCTCTGTTCATGATGCGTTGCTGGAGTCAGCCAGGCTGAAACTGAAACCCATCATCATGAGTACACTCGCCATCGTGATCAGTATGGTTCCCATGGCAATGGGGATAGGCAGTTCGGGAAAGGAATTCAGACAGTCCATGGGTGTAGTATCCATCGGTGGTTTGATTGTTTCCACATTCCTGACCCTTGTGTTCATCCCGGTTCTTTTCTATCTGACAATCAGAGATAAAAAAAGAAATTAATCATTTAATCGTAGGGGTCCGCGTCAGCGGACCCCTACGGATTATTGTATCATTTTCTGTAATTCCGTCCATTTCACAGGTTCTTTTCGATTCGCAAATGTGTTCAAAATCTCCACGATATTGGAACGTTCATATTCCTTAATGGCAACCACTCGATATGACATATGCGAACTATACCTGGCAACGCGGGAATGAACAAAATTGGTTGTATCCGTCCACCAGAGATAGTAGTAATCGGAATCAAGACCGGTATCACCCTGTCCATTGAATAAAACAACATAGCAGTCAGGAGTGATCGGTACATCCAGGACATTTGTTGTGACTGCATCCCAACTTAAATGAGCATCATTCCCCACCATATCAATAACTAAATTCTGTGGTGGAGATGGAGGTGCATAGGTTGCAGTGCCTGCTAGACCAATTACAACGGTTGATTTATTATGAGCATCTGATATAATGACAAGAGAATCCCGAATCAAACCTGTTGAATGGGGTTCAAAGTATATATTAACCATGCAGCTTTGACCTGGTGCCAAAGGTTGGCTTAATTCTGAAGCATCAAAATGGAACGATGAATTCCCATTCCAGAGATGTTCATCCGTAAAATTCATAAGGTAATTACCAACGTTTTGAATTCTTAATTGATAGTTTGCAGATTGTGCTCCAATATAAGTGATAGGGAAGAGAACTTTTAAAGTATCCATCTGTATCCTCGGGAATGCCACGGCAGAGATATAACTCGTTTTTATGCATGTTTTATCTGACCATCCGTCATTAACGGTCAATGACACAGTATAATTACCTCTGGCTTCATATGTATGCTGAGGATTGATTTCCGAGGAAAATTCTCCATCACCAAAATCCCATTCCCAATTTGTCACAGTTGGACTTGATTGACTGGTGAATTGTACGGGTAACGGAACTTCTCCGCTTAATGGGCCGGCATTGAAATCACATACAAAATTGTAACCATATCCTGACAATTTGATCACTTTAGTATTACTATTTGTTGGATCTGATGAAATTATATTCATGTTATAATCATAATTCTGTACTGCTGATGGTGTAAAGCTTACCATGATGATTTTAGACTGACCCGTAGTTAGAGTTAATGGCAAGCCTCCAGGTACAGTAACAGTAAAATTATTTGATAATGGCACGATACTAAAGACATCCAAGTTACGATATCCCTGGTTAGACAATGTTAGGGTTTTTGTTGCTGTAAAATTCATATCGACATAACCAAAATCTAATGTGTCTGTATCTGAACTTATTATTTCGGAGGATGGCGCGATCTCAGCAAGACTGCGTGGTACCAATTGGAATGCAGTATTGTACTGCAGACAAATGCCGGTATAATCCATAGGTGAATTCGTGAATGCGGCACCAATATAATCAAGATCTGCATAGGCTGTACGTAAAACACCAGCACCACTCTGATCTGTAATTACATAATTTGTGGATGCTGTAAAAGGAGATACTGCTGCAGGATCAATCGACACATTGGTTACATGGATCAGTTTAGCCTGATAACTTGCATCCAAGGCTGCTAATGTTACAATGGTCGGAGTGACTACATTACCTATAGAGGTAGGAGCGCCGGCATCCAGGAGAGGAACAAACTCGAGCATTTGACCGTAATTAGTAAGAGTGCCAACGATACCTGTTATACCGTCACCCAGGTTATAAGATGTGGTCATTTTGGGTGGATTCGGATCATAGATCTGTATTGCACCAGTGGCATCCTGGATATACTTATTCTTTGTTGTTACAGACGGGCTACCGGTCGTAACTGAAGATTGTAGTGTCAGGATTGCTTCACCTGTGAGTCTGTAGGGAATTAATCCAACCGTACCAGCACGTAAAGCTGCAATATTAGCAACGTTGATTGGGAAAGTATAAGTTCCGGTTTGAACTGCACTATCAACCCAACCGGTCTTGTAGCCGACAGCTTTGATTGTTGTCGTTGCACTGATTGAGAAAGGTCCTGTATATAGAGTACCAACTGTAGCAGTTGGTTCGGTAACTCCATCTGTAGTATAACGAATGGAAGCACCGGCTGTCGCACAATTGATCGTGACAAGCTGGCTGCCTGAGTATACGATTCCAGGTGTTGGATCGAATGTGGGTACAGCAACTATATCGAGGGCACGACCGGTGATAACTACGTCATCAATTGCCAGAGCTTGAGCGTTACTGGTTGTTGTTCCGCTTGTAACTGCGTAGTTCCAAGCGAGGTATACATTGCCGGCAGCAGGAACGTTTACAGGTAAAAGCGCATTTGTAACAGCCATTGTTGCGCCTGGGCTTGGAGAATAACCGGTGTTATCGGCATCTCCACCGGCAAAGGAAGTAATAAAATTAGTACCGGCATTCGTCCATGCTACACCATCTAATGAATAGTACATCTGAATACTGAAGCCAACCACGTTAATGCCTTTCCTGAATTTCTCGGCATTATAACTGATTTCTAATGCTGTGATCGCATCGACACCTGTATTTGTTAATTTAGCATACAGGTTTCCGCTTTTTGTGGCACTGCTTGAGGAAAGGAAACCAACACTACGGTCAGTAGCAGCAAGATAATCACCTGCGCCGAAGTTGTAGACACCGTTACCGGCAGTCGTACTTAAATTGTCACCACCAACTCTACTCACATCAGTTGCAGTCAAAGCAGATGCATAAGATCCAACAAAGCGAACGGTCGTATTTTTATCAGCTCTCCAATCTTGCGGTAGATTGGTTCCATAAGTGGCAATCGGAAAGGTTACACCCATGTAATCAAAGTTTTCACGTAAAGTTGTATTAACGGCAATGTTCAAAGGAGTACCGGTGCCAGTGCCATATACATTGAGACTCGTTGTCAAGCCATCGGCAACGTGAGTCACAACACCGTCGTTTGTGCCGTATCCGATTGGTGTGAAATGAACATAAATTGAACCATTATAAGTGGCAGCCACTGAGATCGAACTCAGGTATGTCCCATCTGCAGTATCACATACTTGATAGCCTGCAGGTGCAGTAATGACGATATCTCCCGTTAAATTCGTACCAGTTAGCGTGTAAGATTGATAAGCGGAAGTTGTACCTGCAGTCGTTGAGAAAGTACGAGATGTTGGATTGACTATTATCGAAGCTACCGTAGTTGCGGTTGCATCGAGTGTAAGATATACGGGATCTGCATTAACTGCTGTAAGTGAAATTACATCTGTGGTAAAGTGACCGGGAGCCACTGGTGTATATTTCACAGAAATTGTCTGTGTGGCAGATGAGACTTCGATGGATGAAGCCCAGCTAGGAGATTCATCTGCATATAATAGATAGTCAGTTGGTGCAGTTATCGTAATATTGGAGCCTAAATCATAACCCGTTACCTTAAATGTTTGTATTTGAGGAGTTCCAACTAGTGTATTGAAAGTTAGAGATGTTGTAGTTCCAGTATCAATTGCACCTGTTACTACAACAGCAGGATAAACGTCATTCCAAGTCGTTCCAAGTTTGATTGCATCAACTGTATATGGAGGAGTGAAGGAACCCTGGCGAAGCATGAAAGCGCCAAGAGAGGTAGGATCTGCTCCGGTTTCCGCAGTAGATATACATGTAAGAGTTGCTGCTGTTTCCGTACCAGGTGTTGGCGGATTGATCCATAAACGGACTTCATCATTTAAATCGCCCGGTGCAAAAGTATATTTCAAAATGTACAAATACGTTGTTCCCGGGTCATAGTCATAACCGGACCAGACGATATTAATGTTTTCAGTGCCCGGAGTGTTTTTAATAATACCTACACGATATTTTGGCAGAATTGCATCTTTCTGGAACCATATTCTACCATAAAAAGAAGATGGTGGTGTCCCAAAATGAATGGCATAATCAGCAGTAGTACCGGTGGGATTTGCGTTGATTAGAAAACCGGCATATAAATCACCGGATGTAACTGCTGTGAAGGTTTTGTTGATATCATAGGAACCTGTTACAACATTTGAACAAGCCCCTCCCTCTCCCGGGGACGAATAGTTGGCATAAGTCAGGCTGGATGCTGTTGCTAAAAAAGGTCCTGTAGTACCACTATGTGATTCCCACCCATCGATTCCAACAACGTTGGTGTCAACAATAAATGGTGGGATGTCAAAGTCTTCTGTCCAAATGGTTGTGGCAAACAGTGAACTGACTGCTGATACCATAAACAAGCAAAATATTAATAAATAGAACCTTTTCACGTTACCTCCTGAATTTATATAGAATTAATTATATTTTATTTATTAATAATCATTAAATATCATATGTATGTCAATAGAAAATTTAATAATACAGTCATATTTGAAGATGATGCAAGTAAGTAATGTGGGTTCACAAATGCAAACCCTTTCTGCCTTCTCTTTTTATCCGGAAGGGTCTGCTGAAGCGGACCCCTACGCTTCATTTATTGACAAATATGGCATATTCTCCAAAATAACCAAAAGAAGGAGTCATATGCGTATTGGTTTCACAACGAGCTTCCCTGTGGAAGTGATTCTCGCTGCAGGACATATTCCGGTTGATCTGAACAACCTGTTCATCACGCAAAAACCTGCTGAATATGTCGATATGGCAGAGCGCGAAGGTTTCCCGAGAACCATCTGCGCATGGATCAAAGGCATCTATGCAGTTGCTCTCGAGAAACGTGTCGATGAAGTCATCGGCATCATCCAGGGGGATTGTTCCAACACGCATTCACTCTTATCGACTCT
>DAONDQ010000083.1:0-12520 GCA_035402645.1 Candidatus Cloacimonadota bacterium
AGGGCATTTCTATATTGCCCGTATTGTAGATTCGTCGAAGTGGGCTCATGATTTCCATGATGGGAAAGGCACCATAGAAGGGGCTTACGGTCCGTGGTTCCTGGGTTTGTACACCGGTGCTGATGCGACATTTTCAAAGAAGTCCTGGACCGGTATCGCCATTCATGGAACACATGATGATTCTTCCATCGGAAAGAATGTATCGGAAGGGTGTATCAGGATGCATAATCCGGAAATAACGGAAGTACATGCGCTGGCAGTGACGCAGAACCAGATTCCGGTGGATATCATACAATAAAGAAGCGAAATCAGAGCATCCTGTTCCGCATCGGAATATGATATAGTGAAAGGCTTTGAACATCCTGAACGCAAGGAGATATACATATGAAAGATACGCGTGACATGATCCTTGATATCCTCAAGAAGAGCCAAGAGTCTTTAACGACAGCCGAGAAACATGTATTGGGTCATATTTCGAGAAAAGAGCCGATCAGCATTGATAGTCGTGCTGCATCTGCTGAAAAGCTGACATTTGGGCAGAAAGTCGCCGATAAGGTTGCCACCTTTGGCGGTTCCTGGCCTTTTATCGGGTTGTTTGCATTATTCCTGGGGTGCTGGATCGCTACCAACGCATATATGATCTTGCACTACAAACACACATTCGATCCCTATCCCTATATCCTCTTAAACCTGATCCTCTCCATGCTTGCAGCCATCCAAGCTCCCGTGATCATGATGTCACAGAACCGACAGTCAGCACACGACAGGGCAGATGCTGCCCATGATTATGAGGTGAATTTAAAGTCGGAACTGGAGATCATGACTCTTACCCAGAAGATCGATGAACTTCGTGAACAGAAATGGGAAGAACTGCTTTCCATACAAAAGGAGCAATTGGATCGGCTGGAGCAAATTCTGCAGAGGGGAGAGGGGATAATTAAAAGTTAAAAGATAAAAGTTAAAAATTAAATAAGACAATATCCTTCCCTTTGGATAGAGGGAAGGTGGCACTTCCCCCCTTGGGAAGGGGGGATTAAGGGAGGTCTCGTGCCGGATGAGTTTGACCCCCCTGCCCCCCTTCTCAAGGGGGGACGTTGTGAATGCCTCGTGCTGGATGAGTTTAATGAAGCGGTGCAGCGCCGCATAGCATGCGGTGGACTTTTCGCATAGAATGCGAAATCGATTCGAGTGATTAAGAATTAGCAGAGCAGAGGGAGTACTGGATCCCCGTCTGCACGAGGATGACATAGTGCCAGAATGAGGCTATGGATTGTTAATCTTTTTCAAAAAGATACAAATTAATTGACATCAACTATCCATCAGTATATAAAAAGACTCAAACAATACAGAGGGAGTCATGATGATTGCTGTCCTGACCTGTGATATCATAGGATCCCGTTTTTTTTCAAACAAAGACAGGGCTCTTTTACAAAAGAGCATTCGTGAATTCTTCGATGTAACCTGCAGGCTGTTCCCACAGGCAAAAGCAGATGTGATCTCTTTTCGCGTCACTGCTGGGGATGAGTTCCAATTCAGTTTATTAGAACCTTGCTATTCATACCAATTCCTTCTTCATCTTCGGCTTCAGACATCCTTGCTGAAAGTGGATCGCATGCCTCTATTCCGCTGCGGAATCGGTACTGGTGAGCGGAGCGTGGAAGGACAAACCAGTTATGAGATGGACGGGACTGCCTACTATCGTTCCCGGCAAGCATTGAGTGCAATTTCCGATAGTGCAGTCAATGATAGACTGACAAGCATAGTCACTCCGAACGAGCAATTGAATAAATATTTATCAGGATTGCTGCCACTTCTCGATATTTTCGAGAACGAATGGTCTATGAGGCAGCGGGAGTTCATTTTACATCAAATGGAAGGCAGAAATGTAATGGACACTGCTGTTGAAATCGACACTTCTCATCAGAACGTGAGCAAGGCTTTAAAAACAGCAAATTGGGACGAATTTAAAGCAGGTATTGAATTGATTCAGGGGTTTATTAAAGACGCAACCTAAAATGGTTGCGAGAGCAAAATGCAACCAAAATAGGTTGCGTAAATCACCCGCAACCTATCTGAAAACTTGAATTATTAACGAAAGGAGAGAACCTCATGCTTTTATGGCGTTTATTATTTGCGCATTTCTTGGCTGATTTCATCCTCCAATCGGACGATATGGTAATGAGAAAGTCCAAGATGAGGAATCTGCTTCTTCATTCCTTGATTTACGGGATCGGAAGTATTATCTGCTGTATCGATATTCTGACTTGGAACCTGGTCGTGGGGATCGTGTTCCTTGTTTTAACCCATATCGCAGTCGATTATTGGAAAGCTGTGATCACAGAGCATTACAAGAAAGCGAACTGGTTTCTGTTTCTCGTGGACCAGGTCGTTCATATTTTCTTCATTATTTTGGTGGTTACGTGGATCTCACAAGGTCTGGAATATATGGAAATCACGATTTGGCCCGGCTTCGGAAAGATATTCTCATTCCGCTGGCTGTCACTCGTGATCGTAAACCTGTTTGGCGGCATGTATTTTACACAACAGGTCATTTCCTCCTTTGTCCCTCAAAGCAAGGATCCGGAATTCAAGACCTTCACATCTCCCAGTGCTTTCATTGGAGTCATGGAGCGCCTGCTGATCATGGTCGCTGTACTCATCAACCGGTATGAGATCATCGGTTATTTGTTTGCTGCCAAATCCATTATCCGGTATCCGGAAGTAAGCAAGGAATCCAATTTCAGCAATTATTACCTCGTGGGTACTCTCTCCAGTTTCTGCTGGGCAATCGTGTGTAGTATTCTGTTGAAATAAGAGACACGTGTCAGCATGTAAGATTGAAGATTGAAGATTGAAGATTTGTGGGGGGATGAAAAGAAGCACTCGGGCTTGGATTACCATTCGTGCCATCCCACTCCTGGAAGATCGGAAGATCAGTCCGGAGTTTGGCAATTTAATCAAACCATTCGCAACAAAAGCAGCCATTGGAGCTTGGATCCCAGATGTGAATACAGCCATGAGGACAGGGTTTACGCTGTGCATCATGTGTTCCAGAATCTTCCGTATAATGGTGCAAACAAGGATGATTCCTTCTTTAAAAGCATGTCTTGCCTGAGCCTGCATGATGCTGTGTATAACACTGCGATGATATGGAGCCATATCTGGCAGAAGGCAAGTAACTGATTATTAATGAAAACGGCTTTCAGTTGAGCTGAAAGCCGTTTCTTTCATTATGAAATCATTATTTTAACAGAATACACTTCTTCATATCAGCAACATGGTTATTCACAGATAACTTATAGATATATATGCCAGATCCAACACTTTGCCCTGAATCATTAATTCCATTCCATTCAACGCTATGAGATCCTGATTTTAGAGGTTCATTGATCAATGTGTGAACTTTCTGACCTCTAATGTTAAAGATATCGAGAGTTACTTTTCCGTCTCTTGGTAAAGTAAAAGCAATCGTTGTTGAAGGGTTAAATGGATTTGGGTAATTCTGCTTCAATATTGGTGCTTGAACAAGGGATTGATTATTGTCTGAAGTTGATTTATAAATAGGTCCTTCGTTCACTGGACATTTTAAAGGGAAAAGCATATCACACTGATCAATTACTCTCGAATTTGAACTTACCAGACAATTGGCATCAAGATCAATTGTGAAATAGCTTTCTTCTTTATTCTGAGCATAATACAAATTATTGTCGAAAGAATTAATAGCAATATCATCTTTACCATCATTGTCAAAATCACCTGCAGCAAAATACGTAGGGTACCAAAGAAGATTGTTGATATATTTATTATCAACTAATTTATATATTGAAGAAAGTGAATTCTCAGCATGAAATACAGTGTAGTACATTTTACAATTTCTGGATTGAGATAGAGGTACTATGCGCAATATTGCATGTGTAAACATGATGATATCATCAGTACCATCCTGATTCCAGTCAATACGATTCATCCCCAAAATTTGACCTGGCAAGGTGACGTTTCCTGAATGAAATGGATAATGCTCCATTAACCAATTAGATGAATCATTTATACTGAAAGTTATTATCTCGAGCACATTTATGCTAGCTCCTCTGTATAAAGCGACTTCATCTTTTCCATCGTTGTTGAAATCACCAGATGCTATCTGTGAAAAGACTGGAGTAGATATAAAGATAATGGGACTGTCGGGATAATGAGTTGCCCTGCAATAGATTGGATTTACGCTATTACCAGATAATCTGTAAATTTGAATATAGTTATTATTGTTCTCAGAATCATACATATAGAAAGCCAATTCATCTGTGCCATCGCCATCATAATCACCTGACGTCATAAGATATGACCACCTTGGGTTGAGGTATAATCCATCCCATGATAGCAATCTACGTGCTCCACTTGCTTGAGATCCTGATAATGGAGCATAAATTCCAGAATTATTAGGGAATGGGTCATATAATGTTAGATCACAGGGATGAGTATCGCTCATTTGAAGTTTTCTAAAATAAGCCATCTCTTCACCCAAATATGCGTCTCTTGTAAAATTGCCCGATACTGCCATATCAAATGCTGTTCCTGCGTTTGACGTACCACTTATTTCAGTACTTTGAGATAAGTCATATAAATCAATTAACTTTGTACTCTTTGTATAATGTGCTAATTTGAAATTATAAGGCTTTTCCGTGCTATTCCATTCGGGGAATAGATCTTCCAAAGGCATTGAATTCTGCTTTAGTTTCATCAAATGTTGATATTGTTCAAGTCCCTCAAACATAGTCGATTGGGTGGCTTGATCTTCGTAGACAGGCGTAGAATAGTACTTATTGTACATATTTGTTATTAAAAAACTAAAGGTGCTTTCTAAGTTAAATACTGTTGGCTCAAATTGTGTGATTCCTGCTGATGCTGTGTAACAGAGAGCTGTTAAAAATTCATTTACGTCTAAATACTCTGCTTCTTCAGATGTATTTGTAAGCGGAATTAATATATATGGATTAGGTCCTGATGATATTCTGATTCGATCAAATATCTCATTCAGACTTTTGATAATGATTGATTTTATATTATCCCGATTTACATTTCCAAGATTATAGCCTTCAGGCAAAGTTGTATATAACTCTGTTAATCCACGAATAATAATTCCCATATAACAAATATATGAATCATGATATCCATTAAAGTTATGCCAGAGACAATGATCATCAGATTGATTACACTCAGTATTAAAATCCCCATTATGAACTTCTCTGTCTTCTTGATTATAGTCCTCTTTAAGTTCAACAAATATCTGTAAGGCTTTGTTCAGATATTTTGTATCATTTGTGAGCTTGTATGCTGAACACAATCCCCAAATTCCGAAACAATGATAATTTGCATTATAATCAGAATAATTAACAGTCAGTAATGCATTGCCTGCCTTGACCAATGCTTTTGGAATATAGTATTTTAGTTCACTTGTATCAATCGTATTTCCATTTAGATCTGTCAGGTTCGGATTATTTTTAATGAAATAATAACCTTCATACAATGCTCTCGCTGCTAATCCAGTTTCATATACGCATTTTGTGTAATCAACTGAATTAGTTACATCCTGATAGTTATCATGACCACCGTGGTAGTAATAATGCCCGTTTGGTAATTGACAAAGGATTCTCGCTGGATTCCAATCAGTATTGTTAGTGTCATCTTCACGCACTGCGGAACATAAGTATTCTAAGCCTTTAATGATACGCGTCGCGCATAATCTTTGATCTATTGATGCATTACATTCATAAGCATGGATATAGGCTACAATTCTTCTGGAAGTGTCTCTGGCAAGAGGATGAAAATCTTGGGTTGATGTTGGTGGAGTACCGGTGTGGCTTCCCCAATAACCGCTTCTCCAGGTTCCCTCTCCCCAATTTAAATCCAAAGTTGTTCCATTGAATGTCTGTTTGAAGCGATAGTTGTAAATCATTTCTGAGTTAAGATTCTCTTGGTTGAGAGCAGTCTCAATGCAAGTACTATTACTGTGATCCAATGATGAATTAAAACGGATGTTTGGATAAATGATTTCTGTAGAAAAACCATTTGTTATCGAGAAGAAGAAAACAAGCATAGCACAAATTGAAATAAATGATTTCATAATAGCACCTCCAAGTTATTTTGGTTAATAATTATCACTCTAATAAAGAATGTCAATAAAAAATAAAATTTGGAATTATAAGATCTGTATTTTATAAAGTTAAATCAAGTGAAAAATCTTTATAATATGTTTCCCCTTGACATTCCCTGCTTTTTTCAGAATGTAAACCATCACATATAAATATGGACTAATACTGAATGATGAATCATATTCAGTTTGGAGGATAATATGGATTATTTCTTAACCGAAGAACAACTTGAAATGAAAGAAATTGCCCGCCGTATTGCGGAAGAAAAGATCAGACCTCTGTCTGAAAAATATGACGAAGAAGCTACATTCCCTTGGGATATCGTAAAAATTATGGCACAATCTGACCTGTTTGCAGTCCTGATTCCGGAAGCTTACGGCGGAATCAGCGGAAGAGTGCAGGATCTTGCCATCGTCACAGAAGAATTGTGTCGGGTGGATATGGGTATTTCCCTGGCATTCGGTGTGACCGGACTGGGCATGTATCCCATTCTTCTAGGTGGAAGTGAAGAACAGAAGCAGAAATATCTGCCACAGATCGCTGCCGGAGAGAAGCTTGCCGCATTCGGTCTGACTGAAGCCAATGCTGGTTCCGATGCAGGTGCCATTGAAACCACCGCCACCAAGGACGGTGATTTCTATATCCTGAACGGTACCAAACAGTGGATTTCCAATGGCGGTGAAGCCGAAATATATACAATCTTTGCCATGACGGACAAGACTCGTGGTGCACGTGGAGCTTCCTGCTTTATCGTGGAAAAGGGTACTCCCGGTTTCTCTTTCGGGAAGAAGGAAAACAAGATGGGGATCCGTGCCAATGCCACTCGTGAACTCATATTCGATAACTGCCGTGTCCCTGCTGAAAACCTTCTCATGAAGGAAGGCATGGGATTCATTCTTGCCATGAAGGTGTTCGACAAGTCTCGCCCGATGGTGGGAGCCCAAGCGGTTGGTGTTGCTCGCGGCGCTTATGAAGCTGCTGCCAAATATTCAAAGGAAAGACAGCAGTTTGGTAAGCCAATCTCTTCTTTCCAGGCTGTACAATTCATGCTGGCTGACATGGCAACAGAAATCGAGGCTGCCCGTTCGCTGGTCATGAACACTGCCAGGATGATTGATAATGGATCCACGAATTATTCCAAGGAATCTGCCATGTGCAAGTACTTTGCATCCGATGTGGCAATGAAGGTCACGACAGATGCTGTGCAAATCCTTGGCGGATATGGCTACATGAAGGAATATCCAGTGGAGAAGATGATGCGCGATGCCAAGATTCTCCAGATTTATGAAGGAACCAACCAGATCCAGAGAGGCATCGTAGCTGCCAATCTGCTGAAGGAATTTTAGAAATCAGGTAACAGGTTACAGGTTACAGGTTACAGGTTACAGGTTACAGGTTCAGAGGGATTCGTCCAAACGTTGAATTGTCATCCTTGCGAAAGCGAGGATCCATGCTGTGCAAAATCGTATCGAGATGAATCACTCGGAGAACTGATTTAATGAGGGCAGACACATGTCTGCCCTCTTCACTTAACTCTCCTGTCACATTGTGACATCCTCCCTTACCATAAGGGAGGAATAATGCGGAAGAATATGAAATTACTCATCCACACCTGCTGTGCTCCCTGCCTCGGCGCTCCGCTGAAGCATCTCAGGGAGGAGACGGATTTTGAATTGACCGGCTTCTGGTTCAATCCGAATATCCATCCATTCCAGGAATATAAGCGAAGATTAGATACGCTTCGTGATTATACTGAGAAGCAAAACCTGCCCATGATCTATGATGATTATTATGGCTTGGTTGAATTTACACGTGGTGTTTCAGGAAAAGAAGATGACCGCTGCGGTTATTGCTATGAAACACGCCTGGTCAAGGCAGCAGCCACAGCCCAAGCGAATGGCTTCGATGCCTTCACATCGACACTTCTGTATAGCCGGTATCAGAAGCATGACCTGATTCATGAAATCGGGGAACGTATTGCCCGGGAATTCGATATACAATTCTATTATGCTGATTGGCGTAAGTATTGGCAGGAAGGAATTGAGATATCCAAGGCTGCTGAAATGTACAGACAGCAGTATTGCGGGTGCATCTACTCCGAAGCAGACAGATATATGCCGAAAGCAAAATAAAAAAAAACGCCGCATTGCTGCGGCGTTTTCTTTTATATGACTACTTGACTATGATCTTATCACCAATCTTGATGTTACTGTTCTTGAATAGGATGTGAGCGGTAGAGGTATTGTCTCTTACATCTGTAAGATATATCTCAGCGACCTTTCTGACTCTTTGACCCAGATATTCGCCCGTGTAGGGGTGCCTTACTTCCGCACCCTCGCGATAAACAACGCATCTCATTCCTTCCATGACTCCATCTTCGGAACCAATGTTCACTTCCACTTGGTCGATATTGGCATCGGTGATCCTTCCCTCTGAAAGAGGTACATCATTGTAGATAAGAACCGCCAGATAGTTTACCAAACGATTGATATTCTTCGTATCCAGATATTCAGATGTTGCTGTTTCCGTGATCACAATTTCTCCCGTATCCGGATCAATGCACTTCACGGAAAGAGTATAATGATCAGATCCCTTTTCGATGGTTCCCATGATCACCAGGTCAGCACCGACAAGACGTCCCAGTTTCTTTGCTGGATAGGACTCAACCAGGTCGGAATTGGTGATGTCATTACGATTCATCGCTTTTTCGACTGTATATCTATCGATGACGTTGAATCGATGAAGATCATCCAAGTCTGCCATCATTTGGTCTGTGATGTCGCTATTTACCTTGTACGGATCATTCTTGTATCTGAAAGGAAGAACCAGCACGGAAAGTCTTGATTCCACCATCACGTAATCTGTGGGATAATAATACAGGTCATTGTATGGGAATCCAGATTCAGTATCGAAGCGAAGCCTGAAGGTAAAGAACGGGTAACGGGAATACCAATGATGCCGACGTTCATGGAAGTAATGCTGGTAGTCATCATGATAATAACCCCCATGCCCGATATGCGCATGATTGTTATTCGGATGGGGCTGATTCCAGTCAGGATGTTCGGGAGCATGGTTTCCACCATTCGGCTGTGTTGTCACATCAGGGTGCATCGTCCCGCCACCGTGCTGTTCAACATGATTTCCGCTCTGGTTGATAATGACACCTTGTCCGTGATTCTGCTCGACGTGCGTATTGGTGTTGTTATTGCCATGCTGTTCCACAGAAGTGTTCGTATTGTTATTTCCATGATGTTCAACAGCAGTATTGGTATTGTTGTTTCCGTGCTGCTGTACAGTTGTGTTGTTCTGATGGATATAGTTCGTCTTCTGTGTGGTATTGTTCTGCTTATCCTTTGAGTATGAAGGCTTATCTTCCTTTGAGTAATTTTTATTATCATTATAAGTCTTCTTACTCGTGAAGGTTTCAGTTTCCTTCTGTTTGGCTATCTTCTTCTGCTGTTTCTCGACTTTCTTGTCTTCGTACTTTTGCTTTTGGTTATCATCTTTTTTGGAATCATCTGATTTCTTATCAGAATAGGATACCTTCGACGTTGAATTTGTCATATTCTTGCTGTTATCAGCATATAGTTGCATCTGAAGCACAAATGCAAAAACAAACGTAAATAGAAATATGAAAAACGGAAATTTCCCTATTGATATAGGTGGATGCAAATTCGGTCTACACATGTTCACTCCTTGTATTTGTATGAATGAATCACTTATTATGACAATGTCCCTTCAAAATTACTTCAAAAAATATTATTTTCCATTCGTCAGGATGTGAATAATATAACCCTAAAGCAGTCAAGATAAAGGATTAAAAAATCTGTGCCTATCTGTTTTTTGCTTGCTCGATACCGTCCTTTGCGGATTCTTGTTTCAGAGGATAAATATGAAATTTGATAAGGTAGAATTCCAGCCGTTATTATTCAGCGTCAACAAGCCATCGCGCTATATCGATCATGAGATCAACGCCCTGCATAAGGTGCCTTCAAACAGCACGATCAACTTCTGCCTGGCTTTTCCTGATGTATATGAAGTTGGAATGTCCCACCTCGGATTGAAGATTCTCTATTCCATACTGAACCAGCAGGAAGATTCTGTGGCAGATAGAGTATATGCCCCCTGGCCTGATTTCGGGGAGCTCTTGAAATCTCATGCTCTCCCCCTATTCGGTGTGGAAAGTAAGATGGCTGTTTCTGATTTCGATGTGCTGGGCTTTACCCTGCAATCGGAACTGAACTTCACCAATATCCTCTATATGCTCGACCTTGCAGGGATTCCCCTCAAAAGAGAGGATCGGACAGACTCCCATCCCATCGTCATTGCCGGTGGTCCATGCGCCACGAATCCATATCCTCTGTCGCTCTTCATCGATGCCTTTCTCATTGGGGAAGGAGAAGAAGCGATACTGGAGATCAAGGATGCTGTGAAGCAACATCGTCATGATAGAAAGGCAATCCTGCATGCATTCTCACAAATAGAAGGCATGTTCGTTCCTTCTGCCCAGTTCCCTGTTCCCAGTTCCCAGTTCCCTTCCGCCACTCGCATCCGCAAATACACTGGTTTCTCCGAGTACCAGATGACTCATGAGAACCAACTGATACCCTGGCAGCATGCAACCCATGACCGCTATGTGGCGGAGATCATGAGAGGCTGTACACGGGGCTGTAGATTCTGCCATGCCGGCTTTTTCTATCGTCCGGCAAGGGAAAGGAAACCGGAGGAGATCATCCGGCATGTGCTCGAGGAAGTTCGTGAATCCGGTTGGGAGGAAGCCGCATTGGTCTCGCTTTCTTCCAGTGATTATTCCTGCATCAAGCCCTTGCTTCTTGCCCTGCATCAGCAATTGAAGGACAATGGCGCAACCATTTCCCTGCCTTCGCTGCGAGTGGATTCACTCGATAATGAACTGGTGAAGCTCATCAATGCGGTTGGTAGGGCAGGCTTAACCGTTGCTCCTGAAGCAGGTTCACAGCGCTTGCGTAATATCATCAACAAGAATATTACGGAAGAGGACATCCTCCAGGGTGTACATATTGCCCTCGAGAATGGCTGGCAGCTTATGAAGCTGTATTTCATGATCGGACTTCCCGGCGAAGAGGAAGAGGATATTACAGCAATTGTCGAGCTTGTAGAAAAAATTATATCCATTTCGAAGAAGAAACTGCAGATAAATGTCTCACTCTCTCCCTTTGTACCCAAGCCCTTCACGCCCTTCCAATGGAGCGGGATGCTCGATCGTGTGGAACTCCTCAAACGAGCCTTGATCGTGAAGCATGACCTGTCACGTTATCGCTTTGTGAAGGTCAAGTATCACCAGATAGAATCATCCATAATGGAAGCGGCATTATGCAGGGGAAACGAGGAAACCGGACTGTGGATGCTGGAAGCCTATCAACTGGGTGCCAAATTCGACGGCTGGCATGAGTACTTTGATTTTGATATATGGGAAAAAGCGGCAGAAAACCTGCATTACAACTGGCGTCAGGTATTGCAGGCTCTTCCTACCGACCAGGCACTTCCCTGGGATCATATAGAGATTGGTGTGAGCAGGGAATATCTGCTCCAGGAGTGGGAACACTCACAGCAGGGCAACCCCACGGGTGATTGCCGTGAAGAAGGATGCTTGAACTGCGGTGTATGCCACGATGAGATCCAGATGGATGTTTTAACAAACAGCAATAATGTAGAGACGACCGATCCGGGCGTCTCTTCTGCACTTCGCACTTCGCAACTCTCTTCTGCACTTCGCACTTCGCACTTCGAACTTCGAACTTCCCTGTTCCCTTCTGCTACCCCCCAGTCACCAGTAACCAGTAACCAGAAACCTTCTGCCTTCCGCATCTACTACTCCAAAATGGATGATCTTCGCTTTATCTCCCATCTCGACCTCATGCGCATGATATTCCGACTTGTTCGACGCAACCGTATCCCTGTGGTTTATACACAAGGTTTCAATCCACATCCTAAGATCAGCCTGGGACCACCCCTTCCGCTCGGTGTGGAAGGTGAGATGGAATTCTTCGACATGACGATCAGCAGGCAAATGGACGAACAGGACCTGATTCATCTCCTGAAGATGAGTTTCGAGAGCACCATCAGATTCCGCAAACTGCAAAGACTGGAAACATCTTCCAAGATCAATTGGGAAAGCGAAGGACGTGAAATGCTCGAAATATATTCCGATACAAATCTCGATCTGGATTTTAAGAATCAGATCAGGAAATACAATGAAACTGATTCCTTTCCCATCACCCGCAGGAAAAAGGAGCAGGATGTCGTTTCTGAACTGAAGGATATCATTCTCGATATGAAATGGGAGAACAACCGTCTGTACATCGATAAGATGCTCAAAGGCGCCAGTGTCTTCG
>DAONDQ010000084.1:0-12501 GCA_035402645.1 Candidatus Cloacimonadota bacterium
GCTTCTTCGATTGTCTTGATTGATTCAAAATGGTTTTTGGATATGCGACCACAGCCGATCAGACCAAGTCTCAGTTTTTTCATATCACCTCCGGCATTGGTAGAAAGTGCTTATCTGCCTATGCTTTGCTTAATTTTGCATAATTTGACATTATGTAATGTTTAGTGAAACACTCATTTTTGAATATCGTGTCAAGTGAAAATCTGAATTTCTCAAATATCATTCTTGAACTTGACAAATACCATACTCTACATTCAATGCAATATATAAGGTGGTGGAATGAATCAAATAATGCTTGCTCATATTGCCGATCTTTTAAAGAAAGCCGAAGCCCAAAACCTGATGATCACGGATGAAAAAGAAATACCTTATGGAATGCAATTGGTATTCGAAAAAGAAGGTCAATCGATTCCTATGAATGTGTATCATTCAGAGAAAAAGGGCATTTCCTTCGTCATCGGTGGCAATAAATCGAATCCGCTCCGTCCATTGGCAGAACAACTCATTCATCACCAAATCATTCAAATCGACAAATCGCTCCCGAAACATCATGATTGGAAACAATGGATCGGTTCCGATGAATCGGGGAAGGGCGACTTTTTCGGTCCTCTTGTGATCTGTGCTTTCTATTGCAGAAATGATATGGTGGATAATCTGCAAAAGTGGGGTACCCGTGACAGTAAATTGATGAAGGATTCAGATATCATCAAAACAGCAAAACTCATACTCAAGACCTACAATTCCCATGCCAAGGTCATGATACTGAAACCTGATAAATACAATAATCTTTACTCGGATTTCGTCAAACAAGGAAAAAAACTGAATGAAATGATGACCTGGATGCATGGGAAAGCAGTTACGGAATTACTGGATCAATATCCCTGTGATGGCATTCTTATCGATCAATTTCAGAAAAGCAATCAACTCACCGTTCAAATCCGCAAAACACACAAAGTGGTCATCATGGAGCGAACACAGGCAGAATCTGATATTGCTGTTGCGGCTGCATCCATTATCGCCAGGTATCATTTTTTAGAAACCATGGCTTCTCTCTCCAGGAAATATGGAATCGCCCTCCCAAAAGGAGCATCTCATAATGTAATCAGCATTGCCAGGGAATTTGCTGCCCAATTTGGCAAAGAGCGATTGAACGAAGTAGCCAAGATCCATTTCATCACATATCAGAAGGTGTAAAGATGCATACACTCGTTTTAGAAGAAATGCCCGGGCAGTTTTGGGAAGAATTGGATAAGCGCAACCTACGCCATTGGTTCACAACAGAGAATATTATGTTCTCGGAAGAGATCGAGATCATCATCATTCGAACGCAGACTATTTTCAATGAATCCTACTTCAAACGATTTCCAAATTTGAAACTTGTAATTAGAGCAGGTACGGGTGTCGATAATATCGACCTCGATTCAGCAAGGAAATATAAGGTGAAAATCAGCCACACTCCAGAGGCAAATGCCATTTCTGCATTCGAGCATACAATTGCCTTCATCCTCTCTCTGCTCAAACAGCAGTACCTGATGAAGAATGCCGTCCTCAACAAGCACTGGAAGGAAAAATTACTTCCGAATATGGAATTATCTGACCTGAGGGTGCTTGTCATTGGTGTTGGAAGAGTGGGAACAAGAGTGGCGAATCTGCTTCAGCAGTTAGGTGCCGAAGTACTGGGGGTTGACCCTTATCTAAATGAACAGCAGTGGAAGGAACGAAAAGTCACGCCGACCACCTATGCCACCGGTCTGAAATGGTGCAACCTGCTTACTTTCCATTGTCCTCTTACCGAGGAAACAAAATACTATTTCTGCAAGGCAACCCTGAAACTCCTCTCCCACCCTATATTTCTGATCAATACAGCACGCGGGGCGGTTGTGGAAGAAGAAGCCATTGCTCTCGGGTTGAACAAGAATCTGCTCAAGGGTGTTGCGCTCGATGTTTTTGAAGAAGAACCATGGGAACCTGCTCATTTTGCTGACTCCCCGCATGTTTTATTATCACCTCATGCAGGAGCGTTTACAGAAGCAGCAAAAAATAGGCTGTCATTTGAAACCGTTGAAACATGGGAAGAATTCGTAGCGCACGGAGTTTTAAACGGGGAAGTTGTATAATCAGGATACATTTATCTAGAAATAATACTTGACTTTACATTTTCATATATTTGATTATTGAAATAGATTGATAGAGATAGAAGAACCGTTGGAAAGGAGCAAACTTGAGATAACGCTATGCAGTTCAAGCAGGCAGGATTATGAGGATTATCATCCAAAACCACCTATCTGAGATCACACGAATCAATGATATCATTGATGAAATTTCTCTGCCCTGGAGATTGCCCTCTAGGGTCTCAGCCCAATTGAGCCTTGTGATGGATGAACTGCTTTCAAATATCATTCGATATGCCTTTGAAGATGATTCTGAACATCAGATCGAGATCAATCTGGAATTGCTGGGAAACAAAGTCGTTGTGGAAGTGGTCGATGATGGAATTGAATTCAATCCCATGCTCTATCCTGAACCTGATCTAAATCCAAATCTGTCAGAACGAAAGATTGGCGGATTGGGAATACATATCATTAAAAAAATGACACATGAATTCACATATGAAAGAGAAAATGGTCATAATATACACAAAATCTGTAAACTCCTCGATCAATAAAGGAAATTGAAATGGACATTCGCTTCGATCAAGTCAACGATATCATTATCGTTACACTACATGGAAAATTGGAAACGGCAACCGTCGAGAATCTAAGTTTGGAACTCGATCAATATATGAATATCGTCGAAATAAAGGTTTTAGTCGATCTATCTGATCTCGTCTATGTAAGCAGTGCAGGTATGTCACTCCTGCAAAGACTTGCAAAAAGCATCAAGGATAACAAGGGCGATATTCTCTTCTGCAGTGCTCCTCAATTCATCCGTGAATCCTTCGATATTGTAGGGTTCAATCAACTCCTGAATTTCGTCGATACCAGAGATGACGGAATATCGATCCTACGACAATTGGTTTATTAGTACGAATCAAAATTACCAACCATAAGGATCCATAATGAAAAAATCTATCCTTCTGATCATTCTATTACTGTGTGTTTATCTACTTGCTGCAGTGCCACTTCGTATCCTGTTCACGAATGATACACATTCTTATTATATGCCCAAAACTTACAAGTCCGATGGACAAACCTTTTCATTAGGCGGATATGCCAACCTGGAAAGGATATTGGATGAAGAAAGAGCAGCCTTCCCGAGAAATCTCACCTTCGACAGCGGTGACCAGCATACGGGAACAGCCTTTTCCAATTATGTTTATGAGGGAGTAAAGGGTGGTGCTGTCGTTGAAGTTATGAACCAGCTCGGTTATTCTGCCGCTACCTTCGGAAATCATGAATTCGACCAGACCATGAATGATGTGAAGGGCTACATGCGAATTGCCAAATTTCCTTATGTAAACTCTAATCTTATGGTAGGAAAGAAATACTTCTCCCCTTATCCTTATAAGATCTTTCAGTTGGATTCTCTCAGGGTTGGCGTGATTGGTCTGATCCTAACCGATCTGAATGAAAAGGTGAGTATCACAAATACCAAAGGTCTGAAAATTCTCCCTTACAAGGAAGCGGTTGATAAAGTGATCGATGAAGTGGATAGACAGTCAGATCTCGTTGTACTCCTTACTCATATCGGCGTGGAAGATGACAGTCTTCTTGCCACCCAATTGGATTCACGAGTCGATGTGATACTTGGTGGGCACACCCATGCGATATTACAGCAGCCTATGGTTGTAAATGGCATCCTCATCACAGAAACCGGCGCACAACTGATCTATCTCGGCGAATTGGATGTAGATGTCCAAAATGACAGGATCGCATCATGGAAACACAAGCTCATTCCTGTTGAAGATAAGGTCAATGCACCTACGGTATTATCAAGTTTTGTAGGTAGCATAGCGGATGAAATCGAAAAGGAACAGGGAGAAGTGCTTGGAACTCTTACCGTTCCTTGGATACCTGATAAATACAAGGAAACTGCTGCTTCCCGATGGCAGGCAAAAGCTCTCTATGATGATTACCACATCAAATCAGGCGCTGATTTCAGCATAATCAACTGCGGTGGGATCAGGACATCCCTACAGCCTGGACCCATTACCAAGAAACAAATGCAGGAAATGGTTCCCTTTGGCAATATCATCCAGACCTTTACATGCAGGGGAAAGGATATTCCTCATATGATACAAATGAATCTGCAAATGATGAAAACCCAGGATCACGATATCGCCCAGTGGTATCCCATCACTTATGATATTGTTGATTCAAGCAGAGTCACCAATATCAGGATCAACAGCATCCCGCTTGATCCCAAAAAGACCTATCATGGAGTGTCACACGATTATGTCCTGACACACTACGACAAATACCTCGATTTCACACCGAAACATATCAAGGATACCAAGATTATTTTCGTGAATCAGTTGATAGACTACATCAGAAAAAACAAGGTCGTAGGAGAATAAGCGAAGGATTATCCCAATTTATTGCGATCTTCTCCACAAAATCCTGGATCCATGAATGTTATAAGAATTATATCGAAGGTAGGAATACCTGCTTAAACGTATTAATAAGTATTCAAGTGAAATACACTGGCATATTCCAAACTGAAAGAAGAATTAGTAGCTATGAAATTGCTTTTAAAATTGAAAGGGCAGACAAAAGTCTGCCCTTCTTTTGTAACAAATAACTCTTATTTAAGTAATAACATCTTATGAGTAATGCTTTTACCTCCAGCTTCTATGCGGTAAAAGTATACTCCTGCTGATACCGGTTTTCCTGCATTGTTATTACCTTCCCAAACAACTTTGAATTTTCCTGGTTGATAATTTTGATCAACCACTTTTTTAACTTCTTGTCCTTTGATATTGAAGATTTTGATTGATACATTTTCAGCTATAGGAACTCCAAATTCAATTGTAGTAGATGGATTGAATGGATTTGGATAATTCTGATTCAGAATCACGGTAGTAGGAATAGAATACGGTGTCCCATCTTGTCTGTCATAAAGAGTTTGTAACTTCATCAGATTTTCCACATGCTTAGCGTTGAATATCTGCAAATTTGGATAGTGATATTGGGTAAAATTTGTATTTAAAGGTTTTTTTGAACCATCTAAATCCCTTTGGAAATAAACAATCTCAAGATCAATAACGGCATTTAAAGAATCAATTTCTGAAATTGGGTTTAAGATTCTTTCAGATATGATATCTGCAGCACCTTGGTAATCCTTTTTTGCCAAACATGTAAATGCCTTATATCCGTTCATCAACCAAATGAGTTCAATTTTGTCCGTTGGGTCAGTCTGAGCGATCTCGAAATCATAGTAGCTCAGTAATGCATCAAAGTCAAACTGATTACCTTTTGCAAGACTGAATATCTTCGGAACACATACATCCCAATAGTCCTTTTCCTCAAGTAAGCGTTCATGGAGAATTTGTTGATAAAGTAAATAAGCAGATGTATATGCTTCAATCTTTTCAAAACCTGCTGCAATATCAAGTCTGTTTTCAGTGATATTAGGATCTGGAATATTAGGTGCTCGATCTGAATAATCACTAATTATTAAATTAGCGTTTTGAATAGGATTAACCGTTGGAAGGTTATTATCATCCGAAGGATATCCCCAGAAATTTCCGCTCGCATCTATTTTACTTGAATGCTCAAAATCATAGTGATTAGCATCAAATCTGAAATCACAACAATTAGCAAAATTATAAAAGTCATTATGTCCTGCCCTAAGAAATACACTTGCAGTGAATTTCTCAAAGCTAGCAGGTGAATACTGAGAGTCCCAAAACCAGAGGTTTGAATATATGGATCGAAATTCGTTTCTTGCGTCGTTATTTAAGCAAAACAAAGACTTTGCACCGATTGCAATACCTCTAATATTGTTAGTAAAAACATTGCCGATACATGTGACTTGAGATTCACGCCCCTGTACACCATAGCCTAAGTTTTCAAAAGTACAGTTGCTAATCGGTATTTCCTTTACGGATTGTGTAGCATCAAGAAAAATACCCGTTAACTTATCATGAAGAGTATTTGTCCAAAAACTGCACGAATTGATAAACGGATTATAAGTTTGAAGTTTAATGCCAAAACAGAAAAGTGACGAAATTTGATTTCCAAAATTGAATTGGCAATTACTTATTTTTGCCAAACCTGCGCCACCAGTAACATTGACTCCATTTATACAGTCATTAAACACACATGTAGAAATAGAATCAGTTTTGCTAGCTGTTAATGAGTATTCAATTCCAACTCCCAAGTTTTCGAATCTTGTGTGACAGCAATAGAATGGATTCGAACTACTATGCATTACAATTCCCTTCTGATCATCGATTAATCCGGAACTGCCTGCAATACTATTATATATGCCATTTTCACTGTCAAGATTGATGATATTAGAACCAAGACTATTTAATATTTGAATACCAATTCCATGAGCAGGAACTCTGATAATACTTCCGAAGATACTCATGTTACTGTTACTTACTGTAAATGCATTAATAGCATTTTCAACTCCTACATTATGTACAGAGAGGAATCCATTTGTGCAATTGAAGCCATTCCAGGTAACTCCTGACAATCCTATGAAATTTGAGTTTCCTAAAATAACACCCGAGTCGGATGTATGTATCGCGGTTCCTTCCGCCATTGTACAGTTAGCTGAAATAAAAGTGATATCACTATTTCTTTCTGCACTTAAGTCACTGTTAATTCCTGCGGTATAAATTCCCTGAATAACCAGATGACTGTAATTATCCACAATTATTCTTGAACTATTATTTGCGTATAATGCTTCAGAAATAGTGAGAGTAGAACCATTCCTCACGATAATTACCGAAGTATTTCCAATATCCAAATTACCGTTGATAATCAATTGAGATCCATTTTCGATTTTCAATCTACAATTATCACGAACATACAAGGTTTTCGAGATGGGAATTGTTACCGTAGAGTTACTTATTGAAGCTGACGAGTCAACAACATATACATCACTAGATGCCGTAAAATTGCTTGTGACAACGGCAGGTAACACAGATACAATCTGACGCAATGTTGCTTCACCCGGAGCTATACTGATGTCAGTATAACCAGTATGGTTGACGATATTGATTGTCTGTAAATTGTGTCAATAAGGATCTAATAGACCTACTCTTGAACCATATACATTCTCAAATGATGTATTCCCATCCCATGAAAATCTGAGATATGAGTCAGTCGGAGATTGAAAAATACTGCTGTAATTATGATAATGTGTAGTTGATGGAGATTCACCCTGTCTCAGATAATCAGTTCTTCGATTGACCAGGTAGAAATAACGCTCCTGATTCTTTTGATACAAAGCACATTGAACATAGCTGTGGTACTCATTGCTGCCTGAGATATTATCATTTACCAAGCTAATATCCATTATTGGACTTGTCTGCATTTGATCATCAATTTTGATACATTGTGCGCCTTGCCAATCTGCACCTAATAAAATCGGTCCATAAATTTTGATTTTATCATTAGCAGCTTGAATTGGAGGGTAAGCATCATTAGCAGGATGAAGCCAAGTGTAATCCGTCGGACACACAAACATTGCTCCTGCAGAGCTTAAAGTAAAATCCGATATCCCATCTACACCATAACAAAGAGGAAGATATTTCAGGCATTTCAACATATTAGCAGTGGGCATTTCATAACAAAACCAACTATTCTCAGCCATAGAATTGTTATAATATGGATCGCCAGTATGACCATTCCAATAGGCGAAAGTCTGAGGGATGGCAATAAACTTGCTTGAGGATGCAGTGCAAGTTTGTTTACATTGGTCGTACCGGGACAACATTTCGTTTATGCTTGTTTGAACTCCGTTGAGTGCTTCCGGATTACCCCAATCCGTGTTAGGTCTGATGGGATAATGATCAACAAACATGACTGAAGTGTTTGCAAGAGTGTCGAAAATTCGCATGAGATTGACATGTTCAGTATTTGGTTTCGTCAATGTAGATACATAAAAACGCGTATCATTATCAGGGGATGCAATAGGTGGCAGGTTGAGTTCTCTCAGCCAGTTTCCAACAATACGAAAAGAATCAAAGTTGCTAATATAGGGTTCATCTACACCTGTATAATAGGCTATAGGAGGATTATTCAACCCAATTAACCTGGTATTCAAATATTCCTGTAGCCAACCCTTAACCTGATCGTTATGCTGCCTCATATAGCGATGTGTAGAATCTTCGAATTCAAGATAATCTACAGACACTCGTGCTATCTGTGACCACTGAACCTTGACACCGAAATTTTCCAGATTACGATAGCTGTACGTTATTGGATCGGCTCCAAAAAAACCATATGCTCTTAAATTTGCCAGACTGATGGCATAAGTAAATACACGATAACCATTTTCTTGATTATTAGCATTATAATCATGTGCACCATCCTCATAATCATTTGTATTTAAAGTAAGGGCATAGGTACCAAGAGGAACAAACAAGTATGAAGGTATTTCAGTATCGGTCGCCGTATCATAGAATACCATCCTAATCAAATTATCACTCATCTCCCTAAAACCATTCCAGTTAACCGATATCGATATATAGAGACTATCATTATTTAAGTAGGCGTTATCGAGCAGATATTCTCCCGGAGTCGTATACGCACAGATTTTCGAAAATTGAAACAAATCGTTGTTGATTTTTGTATCTGTTACATCCCAACGACAACACAACTTATCCAGGATGGTTACCCAATCATCTGATGGATATGATGAAGGATCGTATTGATAAGCCCAACCATTGGAAGCATTACTTTCAGGTATTGGACGTGTCAAAACATTGCTGGTTGGTGCATCTCTCGTAAAGCGGTAAAAGAATGCATCATTATTGGAATCATCATTGTTAAGGTTGCTCTCGTCATTGTACTCTGCTTCCAGACGAAGATAATTCGAATTGGTGAGATTGTATAAACTCACTTTTCCAAAGTCTGCTATATGTTCTGTAGTATTATTTCGCCAATATGGATTTAACAAAAAATCGTTGAAAATGGCATCCAGGTTATGGGATCGTAAAGCATCCAGGCTGGCTTCATACTTAGCTTGAGTATTATTCATATCCCAGAAATTCTCATCGTATGAAACACATGTAGTATTATAATGGGCATCTGTCAATCTGTCGATGCCTTCCTGCATGTGTCCCGGGTAATACTCTCCTGCTCGCCAATCCCAAGCACCTATAATAAAATCGTTTGTTGAAAAAATTGAGATGGGTAACATAACGAAGTATAAGAGACACAAGATATAAGAAATGTTTTTCATTTGACCTCCTTGTAATATCAACAGTATTAATAATGGTAATAGTAAATATATCCTCTTATGATAGGGAAACATAAAATGATATGGTAAATATCATACTATTACCCTATATCCTTCTGCTGCTATTTTACGATACTCAATTTTGCATGAATTCTCTGTTCTCCGATCTGTAAAGTGCAGATATAAATGCCGGTCGCCAATTGATTAGGAGAGAAGATCACGGAACCGCGCTTCATCTGTTCCGCTGTTACAGGAAACGACATTGCTTTTTGACCTCTGATGTTATAAACTGTGAAAGTGGCAGATTGATTGGTTTTTGACCTAAGATTGAATTTGATGGTTAGTTCTTCTGCATTATGCAGCGGATTGGGGTATAATGACATTGAATTGGGTTTGGGAACTTGGACAGCTTCCGTCACAGGATCAGATAATCCGGCTGAACCTGCATAAACATAAACATGACCAAGATCAAGACTCGCACCCGGGTGAAAAGGTGCAGAAATGGCGATGTCACAATATCCATCCCCATTATAATCCCCCATGGTGATACTTCTCCCGAACATGTCATAAGCGGCTTCAGGAGGTGGAAGTAACGTGAGATCTGCTCCCGCATTCATCCAGGATGTTCCCATCCAGATTTTAACATAACCTGTACCTGCAAAGCCTTCCACAGAACCGCCGACAATGGCATTCATCCCGCTTCCGTTAATGTCGCCACAGGCAAATCCACAGGGATTACTTGCATAATGGCAATCAATTAAAAAGATATAATTATTCGCAGAAAAATCATGACTGCCAAAATATAACCTTGCACCCTGTCCATTGAAATAGGTTACGAAATCATCAATACCATCACCGTTTACATCCCCAGCAGGGAAAAAATAATAGTCAGCATTTTCTTCTTCAAAGAGAACCAGACTATCTGAATAAACTGAAATGTAATTACCAAAATATAGAACATTCCGGTTAACACGTTGTGAACCACTGAGTAGCTCACTTGCGTAGCCAATCGCAAAATCATCAATACCATCCGCATTCACATCTCCCACTCCTTGGAAAGTGCCATAAATTGAAGAATAGCCCGCTGCCATCCATTCAACATCCTGCATGGTTCCGCCGTAGATGATATGGAAACTGTTGGACCCATAATATTGATAAGGTCTGAGGATATAACCCAAGTCTGAAAAGCCGTCATGATTGATATCGCCCAGACTGCGAATATAACCACTGTAATTTTCCCATTGCTGATATGGAAAGATGACCTGGTAATCAGCTGTTGTATCAGGATTGGCACCACCAAAGTATATGCATAAAATCCGATTGAAATGATTGGAATGTGAATCAAGTACAGGACCGCGTTTTAACAATGCCAGATCATCAATCCCGTCACCATTCATATCCCCGGCATTGCATAAAGAAATTCCATCATACTCAACATAATAATTTCCTAAAAAAGAAATATCAGGTACATTATCGAAAGCAGGACCACCAAAATATACATTTATACTACCATCGAAATTCGGCTCAAGTTGTTGAGGTACATAGGATGAAAATAGCACCAGATCATCATAGCCGTCCCCATTCCAGTCCAAAGTGGTGGAAATCGATCCTATACCGGAGCCATACGCTTCACCGGTAATCGTTGTGAGCAAATCCATATGATTCTGAGAAAACAGATTGAGACAAAAGCAAAATATGAAGATGAATGATATTAAATATTTGTTCATAAGAAAGCACCTTTCATTTGAATCGTAATGAATTGTATAGAAAATAAGATTCATCATTGACAGAGCATGAAGACGATATAAGATTCATTAGAAAATCCATGATAAACCTTCTTGTTGTATCTAACCTTTATTATCTTACGCTCTCAATTTTGAATATTCATTCGCAATTATAATATGTCAAGAATAATATTCTCATCGAATCGGATAAAACCATCAAGTCTGTTAAATACTCAGTACAATTGATTGTTTTTTTTCATACCCTGTTTTTGGAAGGGTTTTCCAATCCTGGATCCATGCATATTATAAGAATCATATCGAAGGTAGGAATACCTGCTTAAACGAACAGGTCAGGTGACCTATGGTACAAGGAAGGGTTTATCTTAAAACAAAAAACACAAGAAACATGAAATGATATGGTAAATATCATACCATTACCCTATAACCTTCTGCTGCTATTTTACGATACTCAATTTTGCATGAATTCTCTGTTCTCCGATCTGTAAAGTGCAGATATAAATGCCGGTCGCCAATTGATTAGGAGAGAAGATCACGGAACCGCGCTTCATCTGTTCCGCTGTTACAGGAAACGACATTGCTTTTTGACCTCTGATGTTATAAACTGTGAAAGTGGCAGATTGATTGGTTTTTGACCTAAGATTGAATTTGATGGTTAGTTCTTCTGCATTATGCAGCGGATTGGGGTATAATGACATTGAATTGGGTTTGGGAACTTGGACAGCTTCCGTCACAGGATCAGATAATCCGGCTGAACCTGCATAAACATAAACATGACCAAGATCAAGACTCGCACCCGGGTGAAAAGGTGCAGAAATGGCGATGTCACAATATCCATCCCCATTATAATCCCCCATGGTGATACTTCTCCCGAACATGTCATAAGCGGCTTCAGGAGGTGGAAGTAACGTGAGATCTGCTCCCGCATTCATCCAGGATGTTCCCATCCAGATTTTAACATAACCTGTACCTGCAAAGCCTTCCACAGAACCGCCGACAATGGCATTCATCCCGCTTCCGTTAATGTCGCCACAGGCAAATCCACAGGGATTACTTGCATAATGGCAATCAATTAAAAAGATATAATTATTCGCAGAAAAATCATGACTGCCAAAATATAACCTTGCACCCTGTCCATTGAAATAGGTTACGAAATCATCAATACCATCACCGTTTACATCCCCAGCAGGGAAAAAATAATAGTCAGCATTTTCTTCTTCAAAGAGAACCAGACTATCTGAATAAACTGAAATGTAATTACCAAAATATAGAACATTCCGGTTAACACGTTGTGAACCACTGAGTAGCTCACTTGCGTAGCCAATCGCAAAATCATCAATACCATCCGCATTCACATCTCCCACTCCTTGGAAAGTGCCATAAATTGAAGAATAGCCCGCTG
>DAONDQ010000085.1:0-12422 GCA_035402645.1 Candidatus Cloacimonadota bacterium
TCTTATCAATAGGGATGGACCTTAAGGCAGATGAGCAAAATGACGTAACCATTACTTGGCATAACTATTCCAATCCATTAAACAACGATCGCTGTGTACCTTTGAAAGTTGAATATGAAACTTCTAAACTTCCAAGCCTTGATAAAGAAAAGAGATTTGAAGTAACTGTTACTTTCAAACTTGACCCAATTGATTCTCTCTACAAAGCAGGTGAACATTTCGTTATTGGGCATAATTATATTGCTGGTAGAGTGAACCGAGCAGACTCCATTGAATCTGTGAATCGGGATTATACACTACTTGACGATAATAATCCTGAGGCGATTTTTACTTTTCAAATACATAAAAATCTTTTTGATCCAATTTTAAATCTTTCATTTTTCGGGGGACGAATCATTAATAGTATCAGATATGGAATAGAAACAGAATTCCCTTCGAGAGCTTTTATTACCGATTCATCAGTACATTGTTATCTTGAGATTCAACTTCTGCAAGAAAGTGAACTTCAGAAGCATCAAAATGGTCCGATCTTGCATCACTCGAAGGATAACGAAAATTATTTCAAAAAGAAATAGAAATCCGTAATCTGTTCAGATTATTAATTATCAGAGATACTTGATTTTATTAATGTTCAATACCTTCGAATAATCAAGTGAATGGATTTATTATATTAGTACAGAAATACGAAATGTTGGAGACAAATGTGAGATATATTTCGTATAGCAGTATTAGCGTGATTAAAAAACTCACATGCTCTCAAACTGATAATCAAATAATAACCAAAGTTATAAAAAAAACCCCGCATGATAGCGGGGTTTTGTATTTTTCCAGATATCTTTTGCTATTTTTGTTAATTATTCAGTGCTGCCTGAGCCGCTGCGATACGTGCGATTGGCACACGATAAGGTGAGCAACTCACGTAGTTCATGCCAACGATATGGCAGAATTCGACTGAACTTGGCTCGCCGCCATGTTCGCCGCAAATGCCAACCTTAAGATTCGAATTGGTCTTTCTACCACGTTCGGTTCCCATTCTCACGAGTTGTCCAACACCTTCACGGTCCAGTACCTGGAACGGGTCTTGTTTGAGAATACCTAACTTCACGTAGATCGGAAGGAACTTACCGGCATCGTCACGTGAATATCCGAATGTCATCTGGGTCAGGTCGTTGGTTCCGAAGGAGAAGAATTGAGCTTCTTCGGCAATCTGGTCAGCAACGAGAGCTGCACGTGGAATTTCGATCATGGTTCCAACCAGATAATCGATGCGGTCGTTTCTTTCGGCAAATACCTTTTCAGCGGTCTGGGTGACAATTTCTTTCTGCATCTTGAATTCAGCGACAGTGCCTACAAGAGGTACCATGATCTCAGGAACGGCAGTAATGCCTTTCGCTTTCAGGTTCATGGCAGCTTCGATGATGGCACGTGCCTGCATCTCGGTGATTTCAGGATAGGTGATGCCCAAACGGCAGCCACGATGACCAAGCATGGGATTCAATTCATGCAGTGAAGCAACCTTGTTGCGAATCTTCTCTACGCTGATACCCATGTCTTTTGCCATTTCCTGCTGGTTCTTTTCTTCCTGTGGAACGAATTCATGCAGTGGTGGATCCAGCAAGCGGATGGTCACAGGAAGTCCGTTCATCACTTCAAAGATACCTTCAAAGTCACCTCTCTGGATGGGAAGAAGCTTCTTCAGCGCTTCGCGGCGTCCAGCTTCATCATCGGCAAGGATCATTTCACGCATTGCAACGATACGGTTGCCTTCAAAGAACATGTGTTCTGTGCGGCAGAGTCCGATACCCTTTGCACCAAAATCACGTGCGACCTTGGCATCATGCGGTGTATCTGCATTGGTTCTCACGTACATACGTGTATATTTATCGGCAATATCCATGATCATTTGGAAATCGGCATCGAGTTCCGGGTCGCGGGTTTCGACTTGACCTTTATACACTTCTCCGGTTGAACCGTTAAGAGAAATCCAGTCGCCTTCATTGAATTTAACATTCCCTGCAGTCATCGTGCGATTCTTATAATCAATAACGATAGTACCTGCACCGGAAACACAGCATTTACCCATTCCACGGGCAACTACTGCAGCATGGGAAGTCATACCGCCACGAGCAGTCAGGATACCTTCAGCAACGTTCATGCCTCTCAAATCTTCAGGAGAAGTTTCGATACGAACAAGAACGACCCGTTTATGTTCCTTGACCCAATTTTCTGCATCATCTGCGAAGAACACGATCTGACCTGTAGCAGCACCCGGAGAAGCCGGAAGACCCCTGGAAACGACTTGTGCCTTTTTAATGGCATCCCTGTCAAAAACAGGATGTAGAAGTTCGTCCAGTTTCTGTGGTTCAAGACGCTTTAAGGCTGTCTTTTCATCAATAACGCCTTCACGATACATATCCATGGCAATCTTCACCATGGCAGCGCCTGTACGCTTTCCGTTACGGGTTTGAAGCAGCCAGAGCTTTCCGTCCTGGATCGTGAATTCAAGATCCTGCATATCTTTATAATGGTTTTCCAGTTTCTTCTGGATATTAAAGAGTTCTTTGTAAGTTTGGGGCATGGTTTCTTCAAGAGAAGGGTACTTGGCTTTTCTTTCCTCTTCTGTGACTCCAGCCAAAACTGCCCATCTGCGTGAGCCTTCAATCGTGATGACCTGCGGTGTACGAATACCAGCCACAACGTCTTCACCCTGTGCATTGATCAGGTATTCACCGTTGAATAGGGCTTCACCTGTAGCAGCATCACGTGTAAAGGCAACGCCGGTTGCACTTGAATCACCCATGTTGCCGAAGACCATCGCCTGGACGTTAACTGCTGTTCCCCATTCTGCGGGAATGTTGTTCAACTGGCGATAGAAGATGGCTCTGTCGTTCATCCAACTGCTGAATACTGCAAATACAGCACCCCAGAGTTGTTCCCATGGATCATTCGGGAAATCATGTCCTGTATGTTCCTTCACAGCATTCTTAAAGCGAACGACGAGTTCCTTCAAATCTTCTGTGGTCAGATCAAGGTCGTTATGAACGCCTTTCTCGTGCTTGACTTTCTCTATGATTTCCTCGAAAGGATCGATCTCTTCCTTGGATGCCGGCTTCAGACCAAGCACTACGTCACCATACATCTGCACAAAGCGGCGGTAGGAATCCCAGGCAAAGCGTGGATTCTGCGTCTTGAGGGTAAGACCTTCAACTGCATCATCATTCAGACCCAGGTTAAGAATGGTATCCATCATTCCCGGCATTGATGCACGAGCGCCTGATCTAACAGACACTAACAGCGGATTTTGGTTTGAACCGAACTTGGTTCCTGTCATGCTTTCGATGTGTTCAACAGCCTTGCGAACATCATCAGTGAGGATCTGACGTACCTTGTCTGATCCAATCGTATTGAATTCCGTACACACATCTGTTGAAATCGTGAAACCGGGAGGGACTGGAACACCGATAAGATTCATCTCTGCAAGGTTAGCACCTTTGCCGCCAAGCAGGTTCTTCATATCTGCTCCACCTTCGGCTTTTCCGTTTCCGAACAGATAAACACGTTTCTTGCTGTCCATTTTTTCCTCCATATTTATATCTTATTGTAATATAATCATTAACTTTCTCTGATATGAGATAATCTGATGAAAAATCCCTTTAAGGCAAAAAATTCTACACTTCTTCTGATGTCAACCTATTCTTGCATTAAAGAAATTCAATTCCAATGCTGATTTGTTCACAAACTGGCAGAATCCAAACATATTCAGTTCATAGAGAGAATAAACGGAGGAAAATATGAATTTACTTCATTAATATCATCTTCCTAGTGGAATTGAATGCACCTGCCTTCATCCTGTAAAAATATACCCCGCTTGAAACTGGAGCGCCCTTCATATCATTTCCATCCCATAAAACAACATGTTCACCTGCTGGTATTGTTCCATCAACGAGAATCCTTACTTTTTGCCCTTTTGTATTGTATACCGTGATATTAACAGCAGATTCCTTTCGAATAGAGTACTTAATTGTTGTATTTGGGTTGAATGGGTTGGGATAATTATCAATGAGTTTTGAAACTGATGGCACAGCATTTTGATCGTCATTAGCTCCAGTCCAGCTATAGAAATTAATGTCATCGACAAGGAACAGGAGTGCATTATCTGAAATACATTTTATGCAAAAATATATATTCTGACCTTGATAAGCTGATAAATCATAATCATACAGAGTCCAATTTACTGGAGCTTGAATATAAGTTGGTCCTTGTATAAATGAGAAACTCGATGGAATATTACTTGTGGTAGATATCCCTACCATAAAGCGTTCCAAGCCGTAAGTACTGACATATGATCTTGCCCAAAATGATAATTGCGAAGCAGAAGAACAATATAACCGAGGAGAAATCAACCAATCATTGCAAACTGAAAAAGTCGAATTAAAACAAGCAGCACATTTTAAACCACCGTGAGCGAGAGATTCATCTAATGGTGGTGTTGTAGCTGATGGATTAAAAACCATGAAAGCTTGTGGCTGCCCAGATCCAGGCCAGCTATATCCATCAATACCATATGTTGTCATTACATCAAGATCCAAAGTAGTCCATACCGGAAATGAAGTTGCGAAATCAGTATAACTTTCAAAATCATCCGAGAAAAATGGAAAAGAATGGTTCAGTTGAAAATTCAGCGTAGTTGTTGAAGCCATATTTACTATGATATTGTTTTCTGTTACTGGGGTATAATCCGCGTGCCAACAAGTTACAGAATATGTTCCACAACTTATGATTAATGAATAAGCTCCAGAAGCGTCAGTATATGCTGTTATTCCATTTACAGAAATAGCAGCCCCTTCTATTGGCGATTGTGGCCATTGCGCTGCTGTGACTATTCCTGATATAATACCTACATCTGTTGTTAATAAATGATTTGAAAGTGCTGGTACCGACAACACATTTTCAGGATATACGACGATCACTGCCCATAAATACTCACCAGGAGATAACATACTCCAGCCTACATCCGTATATGAAGATGAATCTACAGGGGTAGTGGTCAACAATGTCCAAGTCTCTGGATTATTACTCTGGTTTGCATATAATCTGTAAACATTATAGGCTACAATCGAATCAGTAATGGGTGGTTCCCAATTTATGACAGCATTATTCCCTATTATTGTGGCAGTCACATCTGATGCAGGTTCAACAACAGAGGGAAGCATAAAAGTACCCATATTCATGTCTACATTGGAAACGGCAATGGTTCCAGCGATCGGTGTATAACCCGGTGCGAAAATGGTATATGCATACGTCATATCCGGCATGACTGACGGAAAAGTAAAATAACCATTACTATCCGTTGTAGCAGTATATGTCATGACATTTGATAAGGTGATGGTTGCCCCGCCGACACCTGCTGATGGCATGAAACTTGATACAACCCTACCTGTTATATAAACCTGATCATCATCGAAATGAAGAGTGATGTTGGGATAATCCGAAACTATCCACATTGTCACTGGTGGAGCTGTTGGATCAGGTTCTGTGGTATCATTGCCATAAGAGCGGCCGCATGATACGTCGCCATCTGAGCAGTAAAACCTATTAATCGATTCGGAATAAAGTTGGGTATCCATCTGGCGTAATACCATTATCACAAGATTACCACCCTGGTATTGATAAGGTGTATTGAATTGAACGGGAATGTTATTGTCTCCGGCAGGGAAATCAATGAAGCCTTCAAAAACAAGAGACAAGTCTGTTGAAGGAATCCATCCACCAGACAAATTGGTCTGAGAAGTCTCACCTACCCATATTTTGATGGGTTTCTGCATGCAGGATTGCATAAATGTATTGTACCAGGAAATTCCGGTTAAGGAACCATTGGTATTCACATCCGAAGAGGAATATATCGTCTCGGTGATGCTGCTCTTAAAACACATATGAACCGGAAGAATGCATAGATCATTGTCTCCTGTTCCTATGGAAACATCAACTGCAAAGACTGATAAAGGAATGAACATCAGAGTGACAATGATTATTAACAAGTATTGTGCTTTCATAATTCCCCCATAATCCTGATATACTCTTCATTTTGCTCTGCTATACATTTAGATTCGCTTGATCTCGATTCGGCATATTCGCTACAGTCATTGAGGTTTTTACAATTTCAGTACAGATTCTCAGATTTGTAAAGTCATAACCAAATTGATGCAATAAACTTTCCATATATAGAATATAAAACATAATTATTGAAGTATTAATAACTTTTTTAATCATAAAAAAGGCAGGAACTCTGTGAGTCCCTGCCTTGATATCAAGTCAGTGAGTTATCACTGTGTTGCTGTAACCTTATAGAATCTGAATCCCGGTGTGTGATTCGTATCTATGTAGTCATTTGTTGTGGGTGATGCGAGAAGAGTCCATGTCGTACCATAGGGATTCGTGCCCCAATACACCTTATATCCGGTTGCATAAGGAACAGCATCCCATTGAATTTCTGTATTCGCCCCATCCAATTTGACTTCAACATTTGTCGGAGCAACGAGTAATCCGCCAGCTACACCGGTTTCATAAGCGCCAATAGCTGGTGTGGTCAAACTACGTGTTCCATCGAGGATATCATCAGTTACTCCGGTTACTGGTGAACCCGCTCCAAACAATGGTGAGCTGTTGTATGGACGTAGGAAATTTGATCCATAGCTGAAAGATGGGCTTGCTGATATGGAATTAGCATCCTGGCTTGATGCTCCCTGCCATGCTGCAAGAGTTGCCTCATCAGTAGAGGACCATAACCCCAGGACACCACCTGTTCCACTTACGAAGTAATCATTTCTGTTAAGTGCCAGGGTTGTTGTAGTTATGTTAGTAAAGCCAACAGCGTAGTGTTTTCCTGTTCCTGTACTATTACTGCGTGCGTTCATGAAGATATTATCTTTTACGGTGAGAGAAAGTGCAGAATCCCGCTTATGGAAGGCATAGCTTGTACCACCAGTCGTACTGGATCCACCTATATAAACAGAATTATAATCGATATCTCCGACATTAGCAACATATCCGAAATAATCAATTCCCTTAACAGTACCAGTTGTTGTCGCTACTCCTGTTTCCAGGTAGATTTCATTATTTACGACAAGGAAATTAATTGGTGTACTGCTCGCTAAAATCATATAAATACCTGTCAGACTAGCTGATGAAGAGCCAACTAAATCGTGGATTTTGCATTTTTTAACAACTACATTAGGTGTATTACTAAGATAGACACCATATAATGAACTTGATGATGCTGAATTAGAATAGAATTCGCATCTATCTGCAACGATACCGTTTCCACTAGATAAATACAAGCCATAAGACCCAAAATCATGAATCTTATTCTGCTGTATCAAGACTCCATTTGACGATGAATTGCTTGTGTAGATGCCGTAAGAAGCCATTCCGCCTATGTCGCAACCCTGTATAGTTTGTGCACCTGTAAAAGAACCACCAACATATACACCGAGCGCAGGAGCAGTTGAACCTTTCTTAAAAGCACAATTATTGATTACATTATTATTCCCGGTTGCAGTGGTATAGAAATATACCAATCCGGATGATGTGCTTGAATTCGTGCCTGTGATTAAGCAGTTTTTGACTGTATTATTTGCGGATGCACCCGAGAAATTAATCACAGGTCCTGAAGTATTATCATTGTTAATAGTGAGATTCTGATTGGTTCCGCTGCTTGCACCATCGATGGTAATATAGGTTGCACCATTCAAATTAAAGATGCCTGTGGAATTAGATCCTGTAATTGTTACGGAGCTATTACCGGGAGCAGGCTTGATCGTAATCGTATTTGCAGCGCTAATACCAGCTACTGTACCGATTGTCAGCGGGAATGTTTCAGTGGTTGAGTAATTTGAATCAATCAGCCTTAACTCCAATGCACCTATTAATTCTGCGCTTGCCAATGCTGTTATGGCGGCAGTAAGCGTAGGATAATTACCTGAAGTACCAACTGTTTTAATACCGCTAAGAGATGGAATAATGATATAGCTGTTGGGAGTTGTCGGAGCACTGGTGATGGATGCAACAGATGTACCCGCAAAACCAACCGTTGGTTGTGCTCCCACATTCGGGGTTGTTGCCAGGTCCTGTGCAACCACGAAATACTGAATGGTTTCACCACCTACGGGTAAGCTCTGGAGCAATGAGTAGGTGAGTGTGAAACTGAATGGGCTGGCACTGCTACTTGTTTCCACCCATTTCCAACCATTCGCACCTGAATTGTTTGCACCAAAGACATTTGCATCTGTGCTTTTCTTGAAATAAGCCCTTGGTTTTGTTCCTGCTGTGACATTCACTCCACTTCCATCTGTAATAGTCACATTTGAGAGAACAACAGAGATTGTGTTTGTATTATTCGTAATAGGTGTATAAGAGATCACCGGAGGCATGCCATCCAGGATCAGGAAATTACCTTCATCAGCTCCGATATCTGGTGTCGATGCATTTCTCGCAGCATTATCAAAGTCGACAGATACTGTGATTGGAGAATTAATCGGTGTTCCGCCACTTTCCACCTGGGTGGCGGTAGCAGCACTTATGTGGATATTGGTTGCTGAAATGAATGGTGGATTTTCAGTAACTGACAGTTGTTCTCTAGAGGCAATAGCCGACTTGTATTCCGCCAGGGTTTGCATGGAAGTAGTTCCATCATAGAATATAAGGTTCTTAGCACCTGGAGTACCTGCATAATACAGATTATTATTGGATAGTGCTGAAATATTCGTATAGCCGGTTGAACTCCTCCAGAAGGCAACTGCTCTTCCTGCAGCATCGCTACCTGATGCAGAATTGTTCACAAAGATATTATTGCGCAAGTCGATGGTGGAAGGTGTGGTTGTTGCATACAAGGCAGCCGAACTAACGCTTGTCCCCGTTGCCGTACCACTCAGAGCAACGGTATTGTAATACACATTGTTTGTCGTGCCCGCGCTTAAATAGATACCTGTTTGTGAAGGTACGCCTGTGCTATTGGCAGCAGCTAGCGTGCGAATCATATTGTTGTAGATGTTGTTCGTCGTTCCAGCGGAAATATAGATACCGTAAACTGCTCCAGCTCCTGAACCGCTATAGGTTAGACCATAAATATTATTCCTGTAGATATTTACAGCAGTACCGCTGGCAACATAGATGCCATAGATGCTTCCGCTAGTACTGGAAATGGTGTATGCTGAGTTCAAATACACATCCACTGTTGAGGATGAACCACTTATGTAGAAACCATATAGGGAACCAGTGGAAGAAGTGCCACTTACAGCATTGGTACTGAATACTTTGGCATTTGTCTGTTCATAAGCATAGACTCCATAACCGGCAACTGAACCAGTGGAGTTCCCAAAATTGGAGATTGAGTTAACTCCAGCAGTAGTCCCGATTTCATTGCCAGTGTCTTCTGCGCCGATAGTATTTGATCCCGCTAAACTGATACCACTGTAACAGTTTGTAATTGTTACATTGTAGAACTTATTATAACTGTTAGCACCTGCTGAAGTAGTTGCTATTGAATAAGTGTGAATTCCATTCGAAGAAGTATTAGACTTACTCAAGGAAATCGTACAATTCTTGATTGTATTATGTTGCGCTCCATTGGTGGCAGTTCCGTACAGATAATACCCATATTCAACAGCAGTACCAGTCGCAATCGAGATATTAATGCCATCAAAGGTAATGTAATCACCACCATTAATGGCAATACCTGCATCCGATGTGCCAGTTGTTCCAGTTGGTTTCAGAATTGGTGCAGTAGTAGATGATTTTTGGAATATAATGGGTCTATCTGAAGCACCAGACGCGGTAATTGCAGGAGGATCTTCAGTGAATACATTCCCTGATGTTACGATGAATGTCACACCACCGGCACCTATATATGTCGAATTCAATACGTTGATTGCTTCTGTAAAACTTGCGTAATCACCACCTGTCGTGGCAATTGTCTTCGTTCCGGTTAGTGGTACCAAGACAGAACGATTGCCGGTGGGAGCTGTAATAGTGGGTACGTGTGAAACACCAGCCACTATCAAGGATGAACATTCACCATCTATAACATGTCCCGCTACTGCGGAAGCAGACACGTCAAAAGTAAGCCAGAAATAGTTCGTCCCTGCGAAAAGAACCTGGCTTCCTGTTATGTTAAAATTAGCTGTCGTCGGTGAAGTTACTGTAGAACCGAACTGGTTTGTTGCTGCAAATGTGGAGCTTGTTCCAGTATAATAGATCCTTGCATTCAAAATATCGGAAACAGAAGTTGAACCATTTGCATTCACTGTAAATTGAGTAGCGGATAATGGAGATAATCCTCCGTTCATGACCACTTGCATCCCAATGATTTGCTGGTTGGCATCACCTGCATAAAGACTGGTCGTATTCTGGGTTGTTGTGGAAGAAGTATAAACCATTGGAGTGCTTGGTGTGTATGTGATCTTGATATTCGGACGATTATAGTTTGCCGTAAGTGATATAGGCGCTTCGTCATCCTCATATGTCGCACGGGTTTTATAATCGGCAGTTGCCGTATAATACCAGTAAGGACGGCTAGATGTATAATATTGATAGCCGTGTACAATCAAAATCGCAAGATTACCGCTTGCATCATAATTAAATGGAGTTGTCAGCGTTTGTTCCATCCAGCCACTGGTAGCAGTATTAGGGAAAGAACCAGAATATACCTGCGTATAACCTGTCGTCGAATAATTTCCTGTTGCCAGTGTTGTTTCAGAAGTTGTTTTCATGTAGATCGTAACGGATGTGATTGGGTTCACATCCGAACCGCTTGCCTTGTTGAACCCAATCGCAGAAATCGTGCATGCAGGACCAACTTCACTTTGGAGATATATACCTTCAAAAGCTCCATAGTTCCAATAACGATTGAGAGGACCTTCTTGCGTAGAAGTTCCAGTACCGATGGTGACTTGATCTGCCCATGCTGCTATTGATATGAATAGCATGAGAATGATAAGAAAAATAGAATAGCGTTTCATCGTACCCCCTTGATCTTTGTCGTGTTGTTTTTATCTTCAGTAAGCAACTTACTTTCATTTCACATACAAGATTATTTTAAGGGTCAACTAATAACACCTGATTTGTAAATTTACTTGTAATGGTGTCAACTACTTTTTCATTCAATTTCCCCCTATTTTACACAGCTTTTTTTCACCTAATATTCATGCATCTTCCAGCCGATTTGACCCAGTGAATCCCCCTAATCCAACATGGAAAGCACATGGAAAACCAAAGAAGCACCATTAAAACTTTTTTCTTTATTCTCTTGTTTTTGATTGAGTTATGCATTTATCATATTTGGTTCATACTGATAGGGGCATGTTGGTGATATTCATGAAGAGGGTACTATGATGAATATCCAGTATAAATTTGACTGATTGACACGATGATTCATAGATGATTGTATGCAACGCTTATCAAGGAATCGATATTCAACCCGGAGAGTTAATTTCACCTCTTGGAAAACTATTCGTTGACTCACTCTCATTCGATTGGAAAAATGACATATCAACTGAAACATTAGAAAGGATAAAAATTCATGAAAGGTAAGGTTAAGTGGTTTAACACCAACAAAGGTTATGGCTTTATTATTACGGATGATAACCAGGAGTATTTTGTACATTGGAAATCGATTGTGACAAGTTCTCCTATGGATCTCAAAGTGCTTGAACAGGATGAAGAAGTGGAATTCGACCTTCTTCCCACAGATAAGGGCGTTCAGGCTATCAACGTCATGAGGGTGCGCAATTAGGCTTGATTGTTATTGAATATAGAAAAGGTAAGGAGTTTTTTCTTTACCTTTTTTTATTATTCAAAATCAATACAGACATGAAACAAAAAATGAATTTCCTGCCTATGAGTCTCGAGGAGATGAATGCTCTCGGATGGAATCAATGTGACATCATTTTGATCACAGGGGATGCATATGTCGATCATCCAAGTTTTGGTGCTGCTATTATCGGCAGATATCTTGAATCACTGGGCTACAAAGTGGGCGTCATAGCCCAGCCTGATTGGCATTCGGATGATGATTTCAAGAAATTGGGCCCCCCCCGATTGTTCTTCGGTGTCACATCCGGTAACATGGATTCCATGGTGAACCACTATACTGCTCAGAAAAAGATAAGATCAAAGGACATGTATTCTCCTGACAGCAGGATGGGACTTCGTCCCGATAGAGCTGTGATCATCTATACGCAAATCCTGAAGCGTCTTTTCAAATCTGTTCCAGTGGTATTGGGTGGCATTGAAGCTTCCATGAGAAGAATTCCGCACTATGATTATTGGTCTGACAAAGTCAGGAATTCCGTCCTACTCGATTCAAAAGCGGATATCCTTGTTTACGGAATGGGTGAAAAGCCGATTCGAGATATTGCAAAACAACT
>DAONDQ010000086.1:0-12339 GCA_035402645.1 Candidatus Cloacimonadota bacterium
CCCACTAAAACCCCTTGATTATCAATGGGGTTTTTTTGTTGTGGGGCAGATTTTGGGGCGTTTGGGGCAAATATTGATAAGTAACGAATTACTTTTTGTTCTGCTTATCCTATGTTTTAAGTAAATGGTTACTTATTTCAGAAACGTCATTCCTTACCTGTTTCTTCTGGTTTTTGTGTTTTGTCCAGAGCAATGCTGGTAATGTCGATGAGTTTATTATATCGATGAACTGCTCTTTCCAGTTCTGCCTTACATTTAAAAAGTTCATCCTGTATACTAAAGAATTTCCTTTCCCAATCCGATTTTTCTTTCTGAATTGCTTCTAATTCATTCTCATCAGTCAAAAACATTTCACCCTTCCCCAAGAACAAAAAGGTTGGATTAACATTAAGATTTGATATTAAACCAACAATTGCTTTTGTTGAAATGGAAGATGTCGCTCCCATAGCATTATGCAACTGAGTTGTAGTCGTGAAACCTATGGCTTTTGCAATATGTGTAAATTTCATATTGTGACGCTTTTCCAGCGCATCTACAATCAGCATTAGATTGTCGCTCAGGTTAATCTCCATAAACGTAAATATTTACTTCAAAAGTATGAAATAATTATCATTTCAGAGTAATGAAATACCATAATTGAAAAATCATTACGAAAATTTGAGCGTCAATTGCAACTTATTTGACCACTAAAACTGGGTCAAAACTTTAAAGCAGAATTAAAACAGGCTTGATTTCGTTTAAAATGCTATTAATCAATATAAAAGTTAATCACATCACCTTTTTGTGTTTTTCGCAATACTGCATCAAGAGTTGATCTTACGCCATTTTTATTTGAATAGTTTATTCCGCTTGCGAAGTGCTTAACATTAGGCAACTCTCTTTCAAGTTCCTGCCATGCAGCATTCCAGATATTCGGTGTGTCAGTTGAATGAGGGTGCTGGAGTATTATAAATGGATTGAAATCCTTACAAAGTGTTTTAAACCTATCGGCTGTCTTCTTTTTCCAGCCATCAGGACGTGCTGTAGCCTGACCACGGGGACTGAAAGCATTAAGGTCATGACACCCAAGGATCATAACTTTTTGGACGTTAAGATTTATGAAATGGCTATGTAAGTCATTAATCTTTATCAGGTCTTTCTTTTGTTGTTCGGTTGGATAAAACTTTCCAGTCCACTGGATAACCTTTTCTTGCTTTAAATCAAAGACTGCCACGAATTCGATATGCTGTTTATTTAATGGATTTTTACCATCAATTCCAATTGTGAAATAGTCCGCAATCTCTTTCAATTTGCTGTAAATGTCTGTTGATAAAGACTTAAAAAAAATATCTATTGTTTTCTCCGCTTCCTGCTGTAAAACGGGTATCAGGTGTTTTTCAGCATAAGGAATTGAAATGCCATGTTGGATATTCGGTGGGAATTTAAATGTTAAAAAGCCACCGGGGGTGACGATATACTCGAACTGTTGTTTCCCAAGATATTTGGAAACAAATTTTTCAATTAACGTACTCAACCTGCTGATATAAGGATTACCATGTTCGTCATAATCCTTTCCGGTGACAATCAGCCGGGCAATTTTATGTTTACCAGCCGGGGTATCATTTATTTTCGATTTGAATGATAACATGTTTTTAAGATGTATTTCTGCTCCCTGTTCTTCCCAGTTGAAATCACCATGCTTTATGCGTACTAATTTATATCCGTTTCTATTTGCCTCGATGTCCCTTACGGTATCGTAATATGCCCGTATTTCATCCCTGTCGATTGGATTATTATCTTTTGCATTAATCCTCTCACAGGCTGCAATCCACTTTTCCTTGGAATAATGTAATTGAATCTTTGCAGGATAATTCACTAATGTTATTCTCCTTGCTTTTGAAAAATGCTGCCTCTCATCATATTCAATAATTAGTTTTTGTTTTTCTACCACCATATCACAGGACAGCGGATAATTGGATTTCTTAAAACCTTGGTTTTGCCGATAGTTTGATAATGCTGTAACTATTTCCACATATTCTGACGGAAGATTGTTTTGATCGGGAGTCCTTAGCCATTCAAACTTCTTTTCAGTCTCGATTTGTCCATAATTTTTCTGCAATAACCTTTGAAGTGCGTTTTTTTGGCTTACAGCACTCAATGATCTTCTGGGTAGGCTTCTATCCGGTTTATTGACAATCTTGCCTTCTGAAGCAGTATTTTGGCTTAATCTGGACTTAATAGTGTTCTTTTGGTATTCAACATGAAAACCAAGTCTGGTAAGAAACCTGACCGTTTCTTCTCCGCCACTAAATTCCTGCTTTGAAATCTCTTGCTTATTGGCAATGTAATAAGCCAATCCACGAATGTGCTTTGCCGGGTATTTCTTCTTGTTATAAATCAAGAATGTATTTCGTGGTAAAGGAAATGGTTTATGGGTTGCATCGAAAATTTCAATGGCTTTGATGACATCCTCTCTGGTTATTTCATTCCAGAGTTTATTCATTGTTACTATGCTTTTTTAAGAATGCCAGCCTTTCTCCTTGCCGGAGTCCTGCTAAAGGTTGCTCGATATGCTTTATGTGCTTTATTATTGGTTTTAAATATTGTTGTCCAGCCAAAACTATATACCTGTCATTTTTAAGATCAGATTTTTCAGACAACTGCTGGATAACTTTTTTACCCCAATCGATCTTTTCTGAAGATGTCAACACTTTTAATCCCGGTTTCCTTTTGTTAAATGGTATGTTACTTAACGTAACATCATAGGGTTCAATCTCCTTTTCAAGATCAAGCAGACAATGCAAGGCAGACAGTATAAATATTTTATCAGGCTTGATCGAATATGCATAAGCAAGACTATATCTAAAGAGGGCACTTTTATAAAGGTCTTTTGCTTTCGCTTTGCTTTTGCCTTTTTTTGAAACACAGGAAATGAGTACAATCTTATTCATATAGTCGTTAATTAACTGTGCTGTTAATGACAAATATGTCTATTCGTGTTTACGGAATTCCATAAATAATCAAAATTCTCTAAGAACGCTTTAGTAACAGATTCATTTTTAATTATTAAAAATTGTCCAACCTCTGAAAAGATGCCCTCATAACTAAGACCAGTTATTCGCCTAAACCTCGGAATATTTACATGTTTTAAATATATAAATTGAGTTGGGGTAAAGTTGCATGAAGTAATAATAACTGTATCATCACAAATAATGTACTTGCTATGCAAATTTGAGTTAGATGAATATTCAGCAGAGGGATGGGATTCATATTTTAGCATAAATTCTTTAAAACTTGCTGTATTTGCAGGTTTCCTTGCACCCATATTATCTCCATTCGAGTTTACATATGTTTGTGATATACATTTGATTTTACAGGTGTTCACCGTTTTTGTTAAAAGTTCATTCAAGAAACCATATTTGGATATACTCCCAGTATGATCACCACCGAATTTAAACTGTTTGGGAATTTGATATTTGAAGGCAGATATATGTTGTGCTGCAATGAATACTCTTTTCTTAGCACCTAATACCAGTTGCTTCAATTTCTCTTCCATTAATTCTGGCGAATTTTCATAAAATGGACTTAAAAGAATGTTATTATAATTTGATGGATCAGTTCTAATTTTTATTTGGTATCGGGTATAGTCTGCTTTGAAATCGAACTCAGTTATTAATATTGAATTACTTAGCAAATCATTGAAAAATATTTCTGTTGGTATATTAATTAGATCGTCATCTTCGCATATGATTAAAACTTCATCCTTGATCCTATCTCTTACAGCCAATCCTGAAGATGTCAGTATTGTTGTATTTACTTTATTCTTCTGTTTAATGAATAACGATTTTAAGTGCAAAGAATAAGGCATATCGCCCCTTGAAAATGGGTTAACATTTTCGCTTCTGATGAACATATGAGGGAAAAAGAACAGATCAAAATTTTTTATCTTATTTTTATATAACTCTCCAAATATTTTCCTCGCTAAAGAATATTTTGTTTGAGACTCATTGTAAACAAGTTTCTTTGATGTAATATCTACAATATACTGAGGACTACGATCATCGTACCCATCAATAGGAATAGTTATTACCTGTACCTTTACACCTTTATCGGCATACCGACATAACTCTTTGTAAAGGATTTCATTATTAAAAAGATAGGAACATATCTGGATAGAAGTGATTTCGCTTTCAATAGATTTTAGATAAGAAAGAAGTTGTTTTAATAATTCAGGACTTGAACCTTGTGAATAGTATTTTGTTGGGTCGTTATATTGGCTTGGCGAATCAAAGAATGTATAGTACTTACTCATAAGTTAGACCTTTGTTAACATTAAGAAATAAACAGTCTTCCTATCCTTGTCACTTACATCCTTTCTCCACCTTTCTCCATTATTTTTTGCGTCTGGTTCACCAGAGACTTCATTAAATACCCATTTCGAATTTTCAGGTCTGCTAATTAATCCTTTCGCCCTATGATGCTCAGAGTTACTGATTTGACCATACCAGACTCTACGGAGTGAAATTCTGTAAGAATCATGATATTTATCAAAATATTCATTAAAAGTGTAGACTTCAATCTCATTATCATGTAAAACATTAACGGGTGCTTCCAATATAAATTCAGCCGGAAAATTTGAGTCCCCAGATGCGCTGCCAATCAGCATAAAATATTTCAGAATTGACTTGAAGTTAGCCTCTGATAGGAAATCTCTCCAATCACGATCTCGTGATTCCAATTCCCCATTGTGAAATTTTGCAATTTCATCATCAAATGATCTCAACAAAGTTTCAGGATCATCAATATGGATCGAATTAATAACATTGATTAATCCCTTGCGCTGTAGTCTGTTGTAGGCAAAACTGCTACCAGTCTGTTTTATAGAAACGCCTTTGTCATTCAAATAAACATCGGCTTTCTTGTGGCTATCATCGGAATAATATCTGCTAATTTCATTTCGTACTGTTACTTGTACTTTTTCTTTTTTAAATGGGATTTCAATTTTTGTTAAGAGTCCAATATGGTTTAGAGTGATTATATTAAGTCTTGAAAATAGATAAGCCAGTACCTTGGCTTCATTTCCGGGCATAATAATCTTTATTAAAGGTTCTTAAACAATTCTTCCAGACTTAGACCAAGAGCCTTGGATAACTTATGGATATTTTTTAATGAAATATTTCGTTTCCCTGATTCAACCAGATATATATAAGTTCTGTGCAAGTCAGCCTTTTCTGCCAATTTCTCTTGCGAAATATTTTGCTTCTGGCGGAGTGTTTTTATCCTTAATCCAAAGTTTTGCAGAATTTCCATTCATTAAAAGTATTCCAATGAATACAATAAGTCAACAGACAATGAGTAGCATGATTGTTGACAAAGGCTAATGAATGCTGTATGTTAATAGTTGAAATACAGGGAATTATCCAAGGATTATTTCATTTATTTAAGTAGGGGATGATTGCTTTTAAGCAGGATTCGATGTTGTAAGAAATTTCCTTCCCCCAAAATCTAATTACTACCCATCCAGATTGGGTTAATATGTGATTCACTTTATTGTCTCGTTCGATGTTCTTTTCGATCTTGGAAATCCAATACTCACGGTTACTTACGATTTTTTGTCTTTTTGCTGCCCAATTGTAACCATGCCAAAATTCACCGTCAATAAATATTGCTATTTTACTCTTGCGTATTGTTAAATCAGGTTTGCCAATTATATCATTATTTAATAATCTGTACCTAACCCCCTTACGCCACAGATATTGTCTTAAAATTAATTCCGGTTTTGTGTTTTTGGATTTAATTCTCTTCATCGTGTCAGAACGCACACGAGTTGTGTTAAAACCATGTTTAGATAAAAATTCAGGCATATTCACTTAGAAAAGCCTCAAAACACCTTGCTTTGAGTCTTCAATGGTTGTTCCAAGTAATTCACCATTTAGTTGTCTTTTTATTTGCAATGCCAATTCATAAGCAAAATTTACAGGAACTGCATTACCGATCATTTTATAACCTGCAGCCAGTGAATCATAATAAAAAATAAAATTATCAGGAAATGTTTGAATTCTGGCACATTCTCTTACTGAAAGTCTTCTGTATAAATGCTCATCTCCCTCAACAAATTTCTTCACATCCTGTTCAACATGGAGCATCTTTGGCGCTTGTGGATGGATTGGAGCATGCCTTCCCCCAGCCTGAATAGTGAAACTTACCTCATCCCATGAACGAACTCTGTTTCTTGACATATATATTGTTGAGAATGAGCCTGTCATGTATTCATGGTTTGGTACAAAACAATCAGTGCCATTTGTTTTATTTTTATCTCTTGCTTGAAGTGCATTATCCTTCAAATCCCAAATAGCATTACGCAAGTGTGGGGCGGTTCGTTTTTTCTTTGGAAATACGAAGGTCATGTCCAAATCTTTCCGTAATCCAACAAATATTAAACGTTTCCTATCCTGTGGGACATCATAGTCTTTTGCGTTTAACAACTGTACATTCAAATTATAACCAGCATATTTAAAATGGTTGATAATGTTGCTTAGTGCGTCTGAATGTCTTCCTGCAAGCATTCCAGAAACATTTTCAGCCAAAAAGAATTTTGGTTGTTTATCTTTTAGGATTCTTATAAATTCATAGAAAAGTTGCCCCCGTGCATCTTCGATGCCTCTTAATGCACCTGCCTCGCTCCAACTTTGGCATGGCGGTCCGCCAATAACACCGTCAAAATCATTTGGAATTTCATCGGATGGAATATCCCTTATACTTCTCCTATCTAATACTGTTTGCGGAAAGTTTTTTTCATATGTTTCCCATATTTCTTTATCATATTCATTTGCCCATACGACATTGAAGCCAGCCTTTTCAAATCCTAAGTCCAAGCCGCCTGCTCCTGCAAAAAGTGCGATAATATTCATAAAATGCTATATGTGATTAATTTAGAATTAAGTAATAATGCCGGATTGTTCGGGTTTCTGATTAGCACGTCAGTAACAGTAAGAGCCTCATTGTTATTAATTAAGTTTTGGTCATCATTATTGAATGCGTTAAACTTATCCTGCCTAATAATTACTGCCATATTGAACCTGTTCCGCATGTTCATCCTGTGCACATAATCAAATACTGAACATGGATTTTCGATTCCCCACATTCCTCTTACACGTAAATATGTAATACCTAAAGGGTCAACCCTGTTCACTCTGCCTAATTCATTTGTTTCAGCAAATTCTACATCAGGTATTGCCGTAATTCCTTGTGAAATTGTGTTCTTAATCCGTTCATAAATTTGACGGTCTGCAGCATAACAATCTCCATAAACAAGCCACAGAGTTAATAGGTTTCTATCATCTGTGTGTCCTACAGCGTAAATAATATCTTTCTCTTCCCACTGCTCACATTCTCTGCAAGCATTTGTGATTAACGGGTCATTTGAATGTAGTCTTGACTTTGGATAGGAACTATTTAATGCTAATCCTGAACGAGCGGATTGTATCTTCTTTACCTCAACTGCATCACCACCCGTAACAATAAAATCAGGGGGATTATTTTGTGTCCCTATATATGAAAAGGTTCTGGAATACGTCAATATTCTTTCGTTTTCATCCTGACAATTAATTGTTCCTGCGAATGCATCCTTAATATATTCTTCAAGAGCATATCCAACGTTATTAATTCGATTCCTTCCCCTGAAATGCAGCATCAACTCTGTTACAGGGTTTTGAGATATGTTATTGATCGCATGAAGAATATTACTCATAAAGCGCCATTAAATGTGTCAAATTTACCAAATGGAACATGAATATTAAAACACCGAGGTGTAAAATTACAAATAAAGAAATGTCCTCATCGGTACTGAATTCGTTATATTCCCAACTGGTGTAACATGCGCAATATATTAGATTCAACCATATAGAACTCAGGGCGGGGGCATTCATTAGTTCCGACAGTGAAAGTATTTAAATAAATAATACTCGAAGGGGATTCCCAAACATTATAAAATCTTTTTACCGGAATGCCCTTTTTCCCCAACGGGTAAGACCTGTTCTTAACAATGGGATCGGCAGAAAACTGCTCCAAATATTTAAATTGTAATTCTGCAAACAAATATTCGAACTCTTTACCGATAGACAAGATTATTTTTAAGTCAGCATATTCAAGTATGCTTTCAGCAGGTTCAATAACATGTTCATTTACATGAGCAACTGAAAAATCTTTAAGCACACCCGTATCAAAGAATTTTGAATGCCAAGGACATAATTGAATAGCAAATGGGTTCTTTGGTGAGGAACTTAATCTACTAATCCATTCCGCCCTCGTCTGCCACCATTTACCAATATTCGTATCCTTATATTTGTTTAAGTATGGGAAAGATTTGGCAAATTTATCATAGTTACCGTCAGCCTTTAAGTCACTAATAAACAAACCTGATGAATGCTTTTGGAGTTGATAATTAACACCACCATATGGATTTAGGCTCAAGATAATTGCAGATAAATCCCGTGGATTTCCATAATACGGTTCGGGTAATGCATCAGCATTTCTTAAAAGATTTTCAAATTTGCTCCAATAATTGTTTTCTGACTGAAAGAAAGCAATAGGATTTATGCTCCATTCATTTACATACTTATTCCAGTAGTCTACATATTCATGAATTGTTTTCATATTATTAAATAGTAATTTATCTCTGCATTGAAGATTGGTGGTGCTAAAACACTTATCCGTTGTGGCTGCTTCGGTTTTTAATTGTCAATCTCTAATTAAGGATTGGCGAATTTGACCAAAGATAATAGTTTTGTCTAACTAATGGAGCACGACCGTTAGGCGCAGATAATGAATAGTTTAAGAAATAATGGCAAGTTATTGTATCATTAAGGAAAAACCTTGCAAGCAACGTCAAAATTTAATGACTCATTAGAAATAACTACCCTTAAAGGTTTTATGTCTTCACAGCAATAAAGTAATAAAGCAACAACCTCATAACTCATTATATTTTTTTAATGTTCCTTTCGCTTTATGAACAGGGTATTTTATAGAATTCGTATTAATTTTTTCAAAGACAATCTTTTTCACGTCAAACTTATATTTATCTGCAAGCATAAAACTATAAGCAAAAACATCTGCCAATTCTTCTTTTACCCTATCTAAGTTGGCTTCCTCTGACTTTTTCCAAAGAAACAATTCAAGCAGTTCACCCGCTTCAACGTTTATTGCTAACGCCAAATCTTTGGGATTATGAAACTGTTCCCAGTCCCTTTCATTACGAAACTTTATCAGGGCATCAATTATTTGTTGTGTATCACTCATTTATTGCTTGGTTTATAAAAAGTTAACGCTAACTTATATTCAGTATCATATGGAAGTTGAAGTTGTGGCAACATTTCAGGCATGACCAAAGACCAACTTACATAATAATATGCAAGGATATGGTAACCGGAAAATTTCTTGTCAGGAATCAATCCAATGATATAGTTTTTGTTTTCGGGTCGATATCCCTGTGTCCCTTGTAAAGCAATTTCGTATGCAATTTCTTTTATTTTTTGCTTCGGCATATTTTGGAAAAACTCAAGTGCTTCGACCATATACATGACCACTGCCATATTCGTACCCATTTCTTTTTGTGACTTCTGGAACTCTTCCATTTCCTTTTCCTTGATCGGGTCACGGGATTCCATGTCAAACGGGTCTTTTTCTATTTCATCAATTATGTCATCCAAAGATTTTTCTTTCCCAAATATTTCTTCATCGACAAGTTCAAAGTATTTTTCAAGTTTCAGGTCTTTTGCCCAATTCTCAATAAGTTCATATTCCTCACCTGATTCCCGATCATCACGATATTCATAAAATTCCGCATACATTTCCTTAGCGGTTTTATCTTCCAAAGTCGTTGCTTTAAAATCTGATAAGAGATCAATCCCATAAAGGTCTCTGAACTGTAATGCACCTATTAGGTTAAGTACTTTGCTGGCATGTAATATTGCTGGCGGTGATAATTTTACAATTGTCTTATCTGTCGTTGCTTTTATGCCATCCATAATCAATGAATAGAGAGATACTAATTGATATGGTCTGAGTACTTGGAATTCCTCAAATAATTTATCCTCAATAAATAAGTCAATTGGCGCATTAAAAATTTGTCTGTTAATGCCATCAAAGAGTAAGTCAAAATATTCTTTAATGGAATCTTCCGACATACCCTTTTTCAGTAACGATAAACGATGCTGGCGAAGGTCACTTAAAAATATCTCCTTTGTCTTGTTATTGGAAATGAATAACCTATTACGTGAATCACTTCTGGCAGAGGTTGCAAAATCCAGATGTACGAGTTCATGCATCATCAGATGATGATGTGCAGGATATTTTTGGTTGTATTTTATTAAATGATAGTCCCGATCATACTTTTCAGCAAATTCAAATTTTGCAGCAGTATCAAGAGTATTATCTATTTCAACCTTAATCGCCTTACCCGAATTCTTTTGAAGTTTCTCACGATACTTAGTGAATGTTGTTTCCCCGATATCTGTTTTAATGATTGCCTGAGCGGATTCGAGTAGCAGTTGCTTTGCATTCGTACTCAAGTCAAGTTCACCTTTACCACATTTCTTCATGCATTGCAATGAATAATTGAATACATCTTTAATATTACCTTTCATCTGGTTGACCAATGCAATTCCATATAGGGTGTTTGGATATTCAGGATTGATGGCGTGTGCCCTTAACAGGTATTCCATACCTTCATCGACCTTTCCTGCCTGTATTAAATTAGTCCCAAGGTTGTTGATGGCTATATTATCATTTGGGTCGTTCTCAATTACCTGCTGGTAATACTTGCGTGCTGTTTCAATATCGTTTTTGTTCCTTGCAAAGATGTTCCCGATCATTATCAAGGCATAATTGTTTTTTGGATTCCATTTAAGGGCATCTATCAGGTAATTTATTCCCTCTTCATCATTACCAATCATTGAATATGCCTGACCAATTGTCCTATAATACTCGGAATTGGCTGGATTCTTACTGATTAATGATTTTAATATTGGGATCGCCTCGTTGAACTTGCCACGTTGGCATAAATTATTTGCCCGGTTGAATTCAACATTTTGTGCAATAATTCCGCTTGGATCAATATGAATTTCAGCAAAACCCTTACGGATTGTAATTTGTGGGCGGATGTCTGCAACAGTATAATAATCAGTCAATACTTTTGCTATTAGTTCTTCGTCATCCATTTTTCCTTTTAGCACCGGAAAGATTTCTTCAAGGAAACTGCCGATCTGGTGAATAATTATCATGTTAATAATTAATGATTTACGGTTTGAATCAAAGGTAAGTATTTTGTTTCACTTTTTTATTTATTGAACCCCGGCTGTAAACAATATGAAGACTAAAACCTGTTGGTATGACCTCCGTTTTCAATCGTTTTTGGTTTAGCCACAAGATGAGAATAATATTTTTTTGTAGAATTTCTCCTACAAGTTGCAATTTTTGGAAACAAGTGACATTTGGGACATCTATTGAGATGGCTTCAGTGATAACCCTCAAATGAATTGTATCCTTGAAGGTAGACATGAAACAACGATCATAGATGGATAACGATTCTTGGTGAAGGGAAGCATGAATGGCAAAAAATACAGACTACTGTTATGTCATAGTAGTCAATAAAATGTGACTGATATATTTCGAAATATTTCTGAGATGGGAATCCTATTCTTCGTCCATTTCAGCAATAACACTTTCAAAATCATCTAATACATCCTCTATCGGAGTTTCGGAAACCCAATCTACATTAATTGATGGTTGTTCGCCCTCATATTTGACTACACAAATAAGTTCCTTACCAAACCAGAATTCGAAATGCAATTTGAATGGCTCTGGGTGCTTAGGTACAATGGTTACGATTTCTTTCGGGTTCAATGGTAGTAACTTACCCGGTTCTACTTCATAATAGGGAGCAAAGTGGTCAGTTAATTCGGTGGAAAGACCTACCATCAGGCTCTCAAAATTTTGATTACCAAAATAATAATTCATTTCTTCCTTTGAAAAATTGCTCATAATTGTAATTGTTAAGTTATTTTTTAGTTGCCGAGGAACTCCCTTAAAATGCAAGAATGATTTTATTTATTATTAAGATAACGCAAATAATTATAAAATTAGTGCAAAGCGATGACCCTAATTATGAACGATAGTACCAGTGTAGTTAATGAAATTTGATGTGTCGTTACTGGTTAAAGATCATTGATTTGTCACCAAGATTTTGGCATTCATCAAAGGTATGCTTCCCGAACCCCGAAATTTTGCAATAAAAATTGCCATTTATACGTACTATGATCAACAACAATGAATTTCGTAGTGTGATGGTTACTAATAATACGT
>DAONDQ010000087.1:0-12066 GCA_035402645.1 Candidatus Cloacimonadota bacterium
CCCAAGTATTCCCTCTCACTCCTGATCGCTCATGTAAATTATCATCTACGGGGAGAGAACTCGAACCAGGATGCCGTATTTGTGAAGGATTATTGCTTTAGGCATAATCTTTCCATTGTCATGAAGGATGTCGAACTGAAAACGAAAACAGACCTGGAAAATGAAGCCCGCAAGATAAGAAGGAATTATTTCGATGGTTTGTTAAAAACATACAATATGGACGTAATTGCACTTGGGCACCAGCAACTTGACCAGGCTGAAACCTTCCTGATGAATATGATTCGAGGTGCAGGTTTGACTGGAATGCATGCGATTTTACCGCAAGCCGGTCCAGTGATACATCCTATGCTTCCCTTTTCGAAAAATGAAATTACAGATTTTCTGAAAGCAGAGGAAATTCAATGGCGAGAGGATGAAAGCAATAAGGATAAACATTATCGCAGAAACATGGTGAGATTGGAGTTGATTCCCTGGATCGAACAGAACATGAATCCTGCGATCGTTGAACACTTATCAGATCTTGCTTCTGTGTTCGCATCCGCTGATTCATTTATACGCGATGCTGTGAAGTCAAAACTGAAACAGCTCATCCTTGAGCAATATCCTGAGAAGTTCATTATCGATCTTCCACAATTAAAGAGCCTGAATCCTGTTTTGAGGTTTTACGTCTGCCGGGATATCTATTGTCAGTTGACCGGTACGGAGCAGAATTTCTTCCGTCCCTATTGGGAAGAGATCGAATCCCTGTATCATGCACGTGGAAGCAAATATACTCAATTACCAGACCATGTGTTTGTGATACGTGAATATAGTGAATTGACATTCACGACCATTGATCCGAATCTCCAACCTGAAGAGCAGGAAAGAGAATTATCCAATCTGCGGAATAGGTTCGTCTTCGGTAGTTATAGGATCGATATGAAGAGATTGAAGGGTTTACCTTCCAAAAGACACCCATTTGAAGACAAGAACACTGTATTTTTCGATGCTGACAAAATACTGTTTCCGTTATACATTCGGTATCGCAAGGATGGTGATGTCTTCAAGCCATTGGGATTGAATGGTTCAAAGAAATTGAAGGATTTTTTCATTGACGAAAAGATACCAAAAACGGAGAGAGATAAGATACCGTTGTTTGTAGATCAGGAAAAAATATTGTGGGTAAGCGGAATGAGAGTTGATCAGAGGGTAGCAGTCAGTGCATCGACCAAGAACATTCTGATGATTCACATTGAGAAGACAAGCGAGGTAAAGCCGCGTTCTGCGGAACGTATTACAAAGGATGGAGTGGAACCATCTGTAAAAGATGTCTTTCTTCTTCGCTAAAATACGTTATATTCTAAAAAGAGGAATTTATGACGAAAATACATAAAGATGTATCATCCATTCTCTTTGACGAGCAGGTGATACATGATAGAATTCAAGTTTTGGGTGACATGATCTCCAAGGATTACGAGGGAAAGAATCCTGTATTTATCTGCATCCTAAAAGGAAGTATCATCTTTCTTGCCGACCTGATTCGCTCGGTTGATATCCCACTTGAAATTGACAGTATGGCAGTTTCGAGTTATGGGAACAGTCACGTGTCATCAGGGGTTGTGAAGATCAAGAAAGATATCGATATCGATCTATTTGAAAGACATGTTATCATTGTCGAGGATATTGTGGATTCCGGTTTGTCTCTTCAGTATATCAAAGAATACCTGGCAAAGCATGAACCGGCATCTGTGAAGGTCTGTGTTTTTCTCGATAAACCCAATGCACATAAGGTCCCAGTTCAAATTGATTATTGTGGCTTCCAGATTGGTAACGAATTTGTTGTCGGTTATGGACTCGATTATGGAGAAAACTATCGTAATCTTCCTTATCTGGGCATCTTGAAGGAGGAGGTTTATCAATGAACGAACAAGAACCAAGAAAAGATAATACACCCACACCTCCAAATGCACCGAAGCCCCGTTCACCGAAACGTTCGCAATCTGTGACTTTCTGGCTTGTCCTAATTTTATTCCTTGTCATCCTGTACGAATATGCAGGTCTCAACAAGCCCAAGATCATGGAAACCAGTTACACTGATTTCTATCGCATGGTACAATCAGGGATGGTTTTGAAAGTTCAATTCAGTGAAAAGGACGTGAGTTTTCAAGACAAATCAAATAAACAATACCATACATACCTCGCTACTGAGGATCCCGAACTGGTGAAGGAACTCGTAGCCAAGAATATAGAAGTCAAATCCCTGAAACCATCGAAGTGGGCTGCTGTGCTGATTGGTTGGCTTCCATTCATTCTCTTGATAGCATTCTGGATATTCATGATGCGGGGAATGAATAGCGGAGGCAACAAGGCATTCAGTTTCGGAAAAAGCAGGGCAAGACTCTATGAAGCAGGAAAATCACAAGTCACTTTTAAAGATGTCGCCGGTGTTGATGAGGCGAAAGAGGAACTTGAAGAGATCGTACAATTCCTGAAGGATCCTCGTAAGTTCCAGAGACTCGGGGGAAGGATTCCTCGTGGTGTATTGCTGGTTGGTCGTCCCGGTACAGGTAAAACATTACTTGCAAAAGCTGTAGCCGGTGAAGCGAAAGTACCTTTCTATAGCATCAGCGGTTCAGACTTTGTTGAAATGTTTGTCGGTGTTGGTGCTGCACGTGTAAGAGACTTGTTTGACCAGGCAAAGAAAAATGCTCCCTGTATTGCGTTTATCGATGAAATCGATGCTGTGGGAAGACATAGAGGTACGGGTTTAGGTGGCGGACATGACGAAAGAGAACAGACTCTGAATCAACTTCTTGTCGAGATGGATGGTTTTGAGATCAATGATTCCGTCATCATCATTGCAGCCACGAATCGCCCTGATATACTGGATCCTGCATTGATGAGACCAGGTAGATTTGATCGTCAGGTGGTTGTCGACCTTCCAGATATCAAGGGACGTTTCGAAATACTCAAGGTTCATTCTGCCCGTATCCCACTTTCAGAAAATGTTAATCTCCAGATCATTGCAAGAGGAACACCAGGATTCAGCGGTGCAGACCTTGCCAACCTCGTCAATGAGGCTGCTCTCATTGCTGCCGGTAAAAGCAAAAAAGCTCTGGAAATGGAAGACTTTGAAGAAGCAAAAGATAAAGTCACTCTTGGCAAGGAACGCAAGAGCAAAGTCATTGAGGAAGACGAAAAGAAACTGACAGCCTTTCACGAAGTCGGTCATGTTCTATGCTCGATCTTCCAGGATAAGACGGAACCTGTTCATAAGGTCACGATTATTCCGCGTGGATTTACAGGTGGAGCAACGCATTATCTTCTTACGGATAAATCGAATTATGCGAAGTCATATCTTGACCAGATGCTTGTCACCATGTTGGGTGGTAGAGCTGCTGAAGAAATTATCTTTGGCGAATTGACCACCGGTGCCGGTAATGATATTGACCGTGCAACTGACATCGCCAAGAAGATGGTGTGCAGTTGGGGTATGAGTGAGAAAATAGGTCCCATGACCATTGGCAGGGAGCAAGGCGAAATATTCCTGGGTAAAGAAATTGCACAGCGTGATTTTTATAGCGAAGAAACCGCACAGATGGTAGATACAGAGATACGTGACTTGATAAACACGTCTCATAATAAAGCAGTTTCCATACTCAGAGCCCATCAGGATACACTTGAAAAAATGGCTATTGAATTACTTGAGAAAGAAACACTCAATGCTGATGAGATTTTTAATATCATCTTTAGTTCCATCGATGATGAGACAAAAGAAATGGTAACAAAGAAATATGAAAAGGCGAAGGAACTTCGTTTTGGAATGGAAGAAGAAATGACGGAAGAGAGTAAAACTCCTGAGCAACCCGTTTCTACGAATGAACAACCTACGCATGAACCAAGCGCAGAAGATCAAGATAACAAGAGTGATGACCATTCAGAGAATTAAGATTATCATTACTAATACATGAACTTTATGGCTGCATGAAAGCAGCCATATTTTATTCAGGAAGGTAATTATGGATAAATGGATGGGAACAACAATCATCGGAATGCTTCATCAGGGAAAACTAGCCATTGGTGGGGATGGGCAGGTCACTTTAGGTGATACGGTAATCAAAGCAAACGCACAGAAAATAAGAAAACTCTACGATGGAAAGATTGTGGCGGGTTTTGCCGGTGCTACAGCAGATGCCTTTACACTCTTCGAGAAATTCGAGGAAAAATTGAAAGCGAATAAAGGAAATCTTCGGAAAGCAGCAGTCGAACTTGCAAAGGAATGGCGTTCAGACAGAATATTAAGGCATTTGGAAGCAATGATCATTGTAGGGGACAAAGAAGCTCTACTCATTATTTCCGGTAATGGTGATGTTCTGGAAACTGACGATAATATAGCAGCTATCGGTTCAGGGGGGAATTATGCCCTTGCAGCTGCACGAGCATTAGTAAAAGAAACAAAGCTTCTTCCATCACAAATTGTGAAGGAAGCGCTGAATATCGCGGCAGATATTTGTATCTATACAAATCACAACATACTGATCGAGGAAATCAAATAATGTTACAGCACAATGAATTAACACCCGCAAGGATCGTTGCGGAACTAGATAAATACATTATTGGGCAGGATAAGGCAAAGAGATCCGTTGCCATCGCTCTTCGCAATCGCTGGAGACGCCAGCAGATCACTGGACAGATGCAACAAGAAATCATACCCAATAATATCATTCTAATCGGTCCTACAGGGGTAGGTAAAACTGAAATAGCAAGACGTCTTTCTCGCCTTGCCAATGCACCGTTCATCAAAGTAGAGGCTTCAAAATTCACCGAAGTCGGTTACGTCGGCAGAGATGTTGAATCCATGGTCAGAGATTTGATGGATATTGCCATTAGCCAGGTAAAAGTGAGCATGCTTCTTGAAGTGCAGGATATCGCATACCAGTATGCCTTTGAAAAGATTCTCGATATCCTTGTCCCATTGCCCAAAAAGCATGCGAATGGCACTGAACAGAAGGAAACGGAGAAGGAAAGGCATCAGCGGACAAGGGATAAAATGTCAAGAATGCTTGCAGCGGGTAAACTCGATGACCGTAATGTCGAAATCAAAATTGAAGATTCTTTTGAAATGCCGCATGTGGAAATATTCTCCAATGTAGGCATGGATTTCATGGATTTCAACATCGGGGATATGATGAGCAACCTCATTCCTTTCAAGGGTTCCAACAAAGAAAAGACGAAGAATATGAGTGTACCTGAAGCCCTTGGATATTTGACGGAATTGGAGGCGAATAACCTGGTCAATAAGGAGAAGGTGGTTGAAACTGCTAAAAACCTGGTCGAAAATAACGGAATCATCTTCATTGATGAAATCGACAAGATCACATCTCCTGATAAAACAAATAACATTGATGTTTCACGTTCCGGTGTGCAAAGGGATTTACTGCCCATTGTAGAAGGCTCGAGTGTTCCTACAAAATACGGAATGATCGATACTTCTCATATTCTTTTCATTGCTGCGGGAGCATTTCATATATCCAAGCCATCAGACCTCATACCCGAATTGCAGGGAAGATTTCCCATTCGCGAAGAGATGTCATCTTTATCGAAGGAAGATTTTGAAAAGATCCTGGTTGAACCTGAGAATGCACTGACAAAACAGTATAAGGCAATATTTGAAGCAGAAGGAGTAAAACTCAGTTTTGAGAAAAAAGCAATCTCTCTGATTGCTGAATTTGCTGCCTTGGCAAATGAGAAGATGGAAGATATCGGGGCACGTAGATTACATACAATTATGAATAATCTGCTGGATGAATATTTGTTTGATATGCCAGATAAAAAATTCTCCACTGTTTCTGTTACACCCAAAATGGTAAAAGAAAAACTAAACAAGATCATTCAGAATGAAGATTTATCGCGTTACATCCTTTAAATTTAAAAATCGAGTCAAAGATACCTTCCGTGCATTGGAGAGCAGGAATTACCGCCTGTTCTTCACAGGGCAGACTATCTCACTGATTGGCACCTGGATGCAGCGAACAACCATGGGGTGGTTCATCTACCGCATTACAGGTTCTGCATTCCTGCTTGGATTAATGGGGTTCCTGTCTCAAATACCAGTCCTCTTCCTCAATCCTTTTGCCGGAGCTATTGCAGACCGATACGATAGAAGAAAGATATTGGTTTATACCCAAATTGCATTCCTCGTTCAAGCAAGTATCCTCTCAATCATCGTACTTACGAATGTTTATCAAATATGGATGCTCTTAGCTTTGGCGGTTATGCAGGGTATGATTGACTCTTTCGATGGACCTGTAAGGCAAGCATTCGTAATTGATATGGTGGAAGATAAAAAGTATCTTACAAATGTGATTGCATTGAACTCAGCAATATTCAATATTGCCAGATTAATCGGACCTTCTGTTGCTGGTATTTTAATTATCAAACTGAGTGAAGGGTACTGTTTTTCTATTAATGCAATAAGTTATATCGCTGTCATTATCTCTTTATTTATGATGAAGATAAAACCTCGTGAAATCCATGTGGATACGAATCATGTCTTCAGCAGGATCAAGGAAGGTTGGAAGTATTCATTCTCGAACCCTCTGATCAAGCATCTGATGTCCAACATCGCCATTTTTACTCTTCTCGGTATGTCCTATACAACCCTGCTGCCTGTCTTTGCAAAAGATATCCTTCACGGTAATTCAAAGACCATGGGACTGCTAATGTCAACAGCAGGTATCGGTGCCCTCTTAGGTGCGCTTTATCTTGCTTCTCGTAAAACGCTAAGCGGTCTGGTGAATAAAATGCTCATTGGTGCAGGTGTTTTTAGTACAGCCATTATCATATTCTCTCTGTCTCGTTTACAGGCACTTAGCGTAACGCTGATGTTCTTCATTGGCATTGGTATGATGATGCAGATGGCAGTTACGAATACCCTTTTGCAAACTATCGTAGATGATGATAAACGAGGTAGGGTGATGAGTCTCTATTCAATGTGCATGATGGGGATATCTCCTTTCGGTAGTATCCTTGTTGGAGCTGCTGCAAGTCATTTCAGTTCACCCCGAACATTATTTGTATGTGCAATTCTCCTGATCTTATGGACAATCTATTCCGGTATCAAATTAACGGGTATGAAGTCTCTTATTTTATCGTTAATTCAAAACAAAATGGTTAAAGAAGATCGGAATCATCAAAAGGAGATTAACTAAGCGCTTTTACTTTGAAGAAGGTGTTGCCGAGATAGCTCCGACCGGACAACCTGCAAAATCGTCCTGATTCCCATTCTTGCATATACCGCAATGCGTGCATTTACTCTGATCAATGATTGCCTTATTATCAATAAAATCAATTGCATTAGCCGGGCAATGATGTACGCATAACTGACATCCGATACAAATGGATGGATCTACTTTATATATCAACACTGTAGTTGTTGCTTTCTTGGTGGTGTTCGTATTCGATACCTTACTCGTTTTTGTTTGATTCGTTTTAGCGGTTATCGATATGGTATCTGAAGGATGCTTTGATGATGTATTTTTAATCCCCTGCGCTATGATAACCTTTGTATTGGAAGGCTTCGGATTCTGAGTTGTCAGATCGATACTGCTGTTTACACTCTTTTTCAATATTACAGGCTGGCTTTCCGGTCCGAAGGCACCAACAGGGCATCCTTTGTAATTAATCTGATTCCCGGCTTGGCAAAGCTTACATCCGATACAAGCTTCCCTGTCAATGACTGCTTTCCCTCTAACGATGTGAATCGCATCGACAGGGCAGACCTTCGATTGGACACAATAACCGCACGTTATACATTTATTCTGATTCACACGATATTTAATCATCTGGCTGTCAGCAAAAATCACGATTGTAAGAATAAAAAGAATCAGTAGCAGTTTTTTCACTAATTTTTCCTGTATGGGCATTCAATGCATTCAGACAATGCGCCTTTTTTAGGGCACTTATCTACACAGATCCTGCATTGGATACAATTAGGATTCTTGATATATTCCTTTTCTTTGATCTCAATATTCATCGGGCAATTACGATTACATGCGCCGCAATCGATACAAACTTCCATGTTTCTGTATACCATGCTTCGCTTTATGCCGATTCTTCCGAAAATATACTGCAGAACGTTCATAAAAGCAGCATACGGGCAAAAATACCTACACCATAACCTTTCTGTCAGAAATGTCCCAAGAAGAAGTATGATCAAAGTGATTCCACCCGCAATTGTAATTTGAACCGGATATGAAATGACCATTACAGGGCAAAATTTCATGTAAAGATAAGATAAGCTGAATATTCCTGCGACAAGAGTGGCTATAAAAACCAAATATTTGACCCACATCAGATTCTTATCAATATAATAGGGTACTCTCTTTGTTAATCTATATTTCTGGTTCCTTGTCATGAAAAGCATTTCCTGGATTGTGCCAAAGATACAAACATGAGAACAAAAAATACGACCCCAAAATATAGAAGATAAAGCAATCAGTAAACCAACGATCATGGTGAGGGGAAAAAGTAGGTGCGGTATGATCTTGTTCATCCCAAGAGTCCCAAAACACACATTTGCATAAGGACAGAACTTATGAGCAATCTGGAATGTGCCCGTGATCAAAAGAATGAACAAAAGGACTTGAATTCCTAAAAAGAAGGCTTGAATCTTATTACGCTTATCCTGATACATGAATCAGTCCGGATTACATTATCTCTAACTCTGGATCAGATCCCGTATAGAATTTTTTGTATTCCTCCATGAATCTAACTGCATCGTCATCCCGAAGACTGATCTTTTCGACATAATCGTTATGGTTCATGGTTATTGATAGTGTGAATTTCAGATCAATGTATGAATATGGTTTCACAAATTTCTGAACATACATCACCTTATCAAATGGAATTATATATATATCGTTTTCGAAGTATGCTTTCATGATATCTCCTATTTTTTGATATATTCTAATGAAAGCCACATTTCAAAGTAATTATTTTTTCGGTCAAGTTGGTTTTCTTATTATGTGAAACTAACCATGGGTAGATGTAATCAAAATTATGATATTATTTATATTCCCATATTTTCAGAAATTCATCTTGACGGAGATTCATCAATTACATGAACAATAATGAGTAATCATATCAAATGGAGGAACCATGCCAATCAAGTTCTTCATGATCTCAATGATCCTCATGGGTATGACTGTTTTATACTCGATTGAGCAAACAAGGCAGTTTCGTGATATCCACAAATCAGAATTAGATAGTTTGGTAAGTAAAAACAATATGGATGCGGAAGTGGAACTTGCATTGCGCTATAGCCTTGGTGAAGGTGGCTATGAGAAAAACGATGAACTGGCAGCTAAATGGTTCCTTTCTGCTGCCAGGAATGGTCATGTTGCTGCCCAATCCGTTATTGGTTCCATGCTGGAAGAAGGACGTGGAATCGATCAAGATATGAAGGCAGCTATCAGTTGGTATCAACAGGCAGCTGACAAGGGATATGTAGACGCAGAATTAAATCTTGGACAATGCTATTATGATGGAAATGGAGTACCACAAGATTATACGCAGGCTGTAAAATGGTATACATTAGCAGCCGCTCAGGATAATCCAATTGCACAGTTTAATTTGGGAATCTGTTATTACCAAGGTTATGGTGTGAAACAGGATTTTCAAGAAGCAGTAAAGTGGTTAAGTAAAGCCGGTGAAAAGAATATTGAAAAGGCGCAATCCATTCTGGGTTCCTATTATTCAAGCACGATAGGGGGAATCCCGGATTTCAAGGAATCATTCAGATGGTATGCTCTTTCAGCAGACCAGGGGAACCCAGATTCTCAGTTCATTCTTGGCACATATTATTCAAAAGGCATTGGCTGCTCCAGGGATGATGAGGCTGCATCAAAACTCTATCTGAATGCTGCTGAAAAAGGAAACACACAAGCACAGCTTCTTCTCAGTAGAAATTATGCCGAAGGAAAAGGAGTTAAACAAGATATTCAGGAAGCATATTTCTGGCTACTTTTAGCATTTAACACAGGCAATCCGGAAATTGCGAAACCCGTGTTCGAGAATCGGAGCACATTAACAGAACAATTATCACCTGAACAACTAACAGAAATTGAAAGTAAAGTCCAGCAATGGATCAAAGACCATAGGTAATTCCAAATATACCGAAATGAGTCTTTTGCAGGGCTGTATTACTCATTATTCCAAAACATCATAACTTATTACAAATTTAGCTAAATATAAAATCAACTTGACTTCAAACCACTTGCAGGTAATTTATCATTGTTCTTCTGATTAGTGTGGAGAGATTATGTTCAAGTATATGTTTTTCTTGTTCATCTTCTTATCTTTTACTTTACTATTTGCCGCAACCGAGAAAGTAAACTGTACTAGTTTATCTATTCCCGAACTTTCAGCTTTGTCCATGGATAATCATCCTGATGCTCAATTCGAATTGGGACTTCGCTACGCCAATGGTTTGGGTGTAGCAAAAAATCTTACAGAGGCAATTCATCTTTATCGAAAATCTGCTGAAAGTGGGTACGCTTTAGCCCAGTATACTCTCGGAAATTATTATGCAGAGGGTTGCGTAGTAAAGAAGGACCTCATAGAAGCGGTAAAATGGTGGCGAAAAGCAGCAAATCAGGGAATTACTGATGCCCAATATAAACTTGGTGTTTGTTATGCAAAAGGATATGGGGTAATACCAGATAACAGGGAATCAGTGAAATGGTATGAAATGGCTTCGATGCAGGGACATCCATTGTCACAATTACTACTCGGTAACAAATACTATGATGGCAAAGGAATCATTCAAAGCGATGAGCGCGCCTATTTCTGGTATCTTCTCTCGAGTGCCTTAGGTGATGCTAATACGTATAAAAATGCATATTGTAATCGGCAAATCGTAGTTCAATACCTGACTCCTGAACAGATTTCTTATATTCAGAATGAAGCACAAGTCTGGTATGATAGTCATTAATCAAGAGGTATGTTAGGTATATTCGAATATCAGGTACATTCTTATCGATTTTCAATATATAGATATACATTTCGGCATGTTTATTAAATATTGATTCACAACTAAATATCTTCATTTATGCACTCACTTGTGGTATTTTTGTAATATTTGGGTTATATTATCTATGATTTACCATGAGGAGGAATCATGCGTTACTGTTTTGTTCTCTCGTTCATGTTGATCGCTGTGTCTGGTTGCTTTTTATGGGCAACAAAAACAGATACAATTCTACCATCAACTACTCTATCCGAATTGGAAAAACAGGCAAATACGAATGCTGAAGCACAATATAATCTAGGTCTCCGATATAGCACAGGACAAGGTGTAGAGCAGAATTACAAGGAAGCGGTCAAGTGGTTTTTGAAATCATCTCAACAGGGCAACTCGAGTGCTCAATATCAACTTGGTTACTGCTTTTTCTATGGCTTGGGAGTGAACCAGAATTATAATGATGCTGTCAAATGGTACACAATATCGGCAAAACAAGGAAATGATGGAGCACAGTACAGCCTGGCAAATTGCTTGCAGAACGGTTATGGTGTGGACAAAAACTTCAAGGATGCAGTGAAGTGGTATGAATTAGCAGCTCAACAGGGAAATTCACTTGCTCAATACTATCTTGCCTCCAATTACTTCAATGGTGAAGGGGTATTGCCTAATAATGAGAAAGCCTACTTTTGGTGGTTTATTGCTTCCAGCCATGATAATTTCGATCTGTACCAGTCAGCCGTTTCTTATCGGGATATCGTAGAATCTCAATTAACGACACAGCAGATCCAAACCATCCAGAAGGAAGCACAAGACTGGATAAACAGCCATCCTTCAGAATAGTGGCGGAGAGTCAGGGATTCGAACCCTGGGTCCCCTATTGAGGACAACGGTTTTCGAGACCGTCCCGTTCAACCGCTCCGGCAACTCTCCGTTTATCTTTTATTTTGAAAGAATGTTCTGATGATTGATGAACATTCATTTTCCAGAATACCATTGATTACTTCAGGATGATGATTGAAATTCATGTTCCTAAGCACATGATAAATTGATCCAACGGCACCTGC
>DAONDQ010000088.1:0-12037 GCA_035402645.1 Candidatus Cloacimonadota bacterium
CTTCATAAGTCACTCCTTCTTTTTTCTATTGTGTCAACTTATTTAGGACGGCACACCCAAACATTCACCATTCCAATCCCTTTCCAATGGGATACCAATCCCTTACCAATCCCTTTCCAATCTCTCTGGATTGGAAAGGGATAGGAATTGGATTGGTTTTGGTTTGGATTTCGATAAGGATGTTCATGGCTAAAGAACGGTAGTACTTTATATGTTGTAGAGATGCCCTATACGGGTGTCTCTTAAATATTTGAATTCTTTGTATCGTCAAATGAGTTGCAGCAGGTGGAAGGGAACGCCTCACCCCGTGAGGTGGCTCAACGCACCCTGTGCGTTGCGGGCATTGTTGTACCACAGGTTATCCGACCTGTTATTGGAGTGGGTTTTCGTACCCACGAATTGATATCTCACCTGTTCCTGAAGTCCACATCGCCTTTAAATAATATGCTCACTACTGGATATATAGGCGATATGAACTCCAGAAACGGAATTTTGCATTACTGAATCACCCATATTAATGGGTAGGTGTTTAGCAGGAACGGAGTCCTGCTCTAGAAGTATACCCATTTTACAACGGCTTGACACACGATATGGATTATTAATTGCATATTCACTTCTTGAGGAAAAATCTTGACTCATATCGTTGAATGAAGATTTGACTATCTCAAGGAGTTATATAGACATAATGCATGATTTGAAGATCAAAAAAAACGATTTGACAGGCAACTACAATATTTCTGCTTCTCCAATGTTTGTTTGGGGATTCGTGATTGTGTTGTGTTGCGTTGTGTGTCTTTTTGTTTTCGGAATCGTCAGCATGGGCGTTCAAAAGAGTAGAATGTCCAAACTCCAGAAGATCCAGGCTGAAAACATACAATTACGACGGAAACTGGATCATTATGCTACGCAAATCGATTCCATCATGACAATCCTGGACAAGATCCAAAAAAAGAACGATAACAATGCCAAGAATAAATTCGAATCGCTTCAATATAAACATCCAGATTTAGAGGCAGAAACCCTTACTGATAGTGATTTTTACTATGATTCCTACCTGTATGCCCAGAATCATTATGTAGCACAGAAGTTGAGCAATATCGAATCTTACCTTCCTGATCTGATGAGACAGGAAAAGATGGGCAAACCTGCACCTGTTACGGAAGAGGACAAACTTGCTGAAACCCCTTCGATATATCCTACATTCGGCAGGATTTCGGATTGTTTCGGGAATCGGCTTCACCCCATCTACCATGAGATGATTTTCCATTATGGGTTGGATTTTGCCAATAAGATCGGGACACCTGTTTATGCCACTGCTGCCGGGATCGTGGCTTTCAGTGGTTACGACCAGTATTACGGCAGGATTATTAAAATATCGCACGGAAAAGATTATGAAACCCGATATGCACACCTGTCCCGTTCATCAGTTCTCAGTGGAGATGAAGTGAAAAAGGGTCAGATTATTGGTTATGTAGGAGATTCAGGCTTGTCAACCGGACCTCACTTGCACTATGAGATCATTGCATATGGTCAGAAGGTGAATCCGAACCGTTATCTCGATACGAATGCCTCAAGTCTCATTACCAAGCAAACAAGCGGGCTGCACGATATTATCCGATGAAAAAGAAGATTGCTTATCTTTTTACCCATCCGGCACTCGAACTTCCTTTTTTAGAGCAATATATATACCTTCCCGATGCTATTTTTGTTGGTGTCGATGCAGGTACCGAAACAATTATTCAATTGGGAAGGAAGCCTGATGTCATCATAGGAGACTTAGATTCCCTGAATTCATCATTACTACATGAACTCGAGATCCATATCCCCGTTGTTCGTTATCCCGAAAAGAAGAACGAAACTGACAGTGAACTTGCAATCCTATGGTGTCTTGAACAGAACGTAGAGGAAATTGTGGTCTTTAATACGATGACAGGCAGATTCGACCATGTTCTCGGTTTGCTGCAGAACCTGCTTTATGCCAAAAAAAGAGGTATAAAGGCTTCGATCGAGACAGGGACACAGCAGATGTTCTTTCTCCAGAACCAAAATGAGCTGAATGGCAAGAAAGGCATGAAGTTATCACTGATACCATTTACGGAAGAAGCGACGGCTGTCAGGACGGAAAATCTTGAATTTCCACTCTGCAGCGAGAATCTCTATCAGCATCAATCACGAGGAATCAGCAATGAATTCAGTCATGATAAGGCTAAGGTCAGTTTTGAGCATGGAGAATTACTGGCAATTCTAACCCACTGATATCATTCATTCCCACCTGATTAAATTACTGATTGAAAGAAAAAATAATAAAATGCGATTTCTGTATTGACAAGTTGGAAAACATTCATATAATACATATCCGAATGAAAGTTTGCAGGTTAAAATATCCATACTGTATTCCTTTTATCGATTCTGCAACGTTTCGAGATGTATATTAAACAGAAGGATTTATATGAAAAGCAATGGGGAGAAGAGCCTGAAGTTCGAGGAAGCCTTGAGACGCTTGGAAGAGATCGTAGACCAATTGGAAGATGGTGTTGATGAATTGGACAAGATCGTAGATCTATTTGAAGAAGGCACTCAGATGGTGGAATATTGCCAGAAAAAGCTGATTCAGGTTGAAACCAAGATCGAAGTATTAAGTCAGAAATTGAGCCAGGAACCGAAAAACGGGGATAAAGAATGACAAATAAGATGCAGTTGAAGAAAGATCTGAAGGAAAAACGAGAGTTAGTCAATATCACATTGGACCGTTTCTTGCCCCGCAAGGATGAATATCCCAAAGAAGTCCACAAAGCCATCAGGCATAGTTTGTTTGCAGGTGGGAAGCGTCTACGTCCATTCCTTTGCATCAGAACCTTTTCGCTTTTTAATGATAACATTGAAAAAGTCAGGAACATTGCTGCGGCAATTGAACTGCTTCATACCTATACTCTCATTCATGATGATTTGCCGGATATTGATGATGACGAATACCGCAGAGGGAGAAAAGCCTGTCATGTCCTTTATGGAAACGATATTGCACTCCTTGCAGGGGATGCATTGTTGGTTTCAGCTTTTGAACTTTTAAGTCACGCACCCGTAGATGATGCCCTCAAGCAGCAAATGATTAAGGAAATGGCGATTGAATGCGGGGATAGAGGACTGATTGCCGGTCAGATGATGGATATTCTTTGTGAAAAGAAGGAAATCAATGAAAGGACGTTAAATTTCATACACAAGAATAAGACAGGGAAACTCATCAATATGGCAATAAGATTCGGTTGTCTCACGGCTGGAGCGACCAATGCCGATATCAAAAGGATGAACGAATACGGAACCAGGATCGGTTTGGCATTCCAGATTGTGGATGATATTCTCGATATTGAGGGTGACCAGGCTACAGTAGGGAAGACGATTGGTAAGGATGCCAAAGTGAAAAAGGCTACATATCCTTCCATTTATGGTGTGGATCGTTCCCGTGAAATGGCAAAGAAGTTGATTGATGAAGCAACAGCACTGTTGAGCCATTATGGAGAAAAAGCTGAAATCCTTCTCATGTTGACGGATTATATGCTGACACGTCAATTCTGATATGATTGATATAAAAATTAAGAAATTAACCTCTACCGCACTTTTACCGCAACGTATGACAGAGCATGCTGCGGGTTATGATCTCTTTGCGGACATCCCGCAGGAACAGGTAATTTTACCCCAGCAGGTATTGATGATTAAAACCGGTATTGCCATCAGCCTTCCCGTTGGATATGAAGCGCAAATCAGACCCAGAAGCGGTTTGGCTGCAAAACACAGGATTGGTGTTTTGAATTCACCGGGTACGATCGATGCAGATTACAGAGGTGAGATTCAAGTCATTCTCTACAATTTTGGTGATACCGAATTCACTGTCACCCCGAAGATGCGTATCGCACAAATGATCATCTCTAAACATGAAGTCATCAGTTTCGAAGAAGTGGATGACTTGGATGAAACAACAAGGGGAGCCGGCGGATTTGGTCATTCCTCCTACTGATGATCTGGATAAAAGGAATCTGCAACAGGTAGAACTTCTAGGATTCCCTTATCAAATATATCAGTTCAAATCGGGGCAGACGGTCACACAAGACACACAATTCCTTTTTAACACGATCATGGATAAGTGCCAAGAAAATGAATTACGTGTATTAGAATTAGGTTCAGGCACAGGCGTGCTATCAATTCTTTTAAAATTACATCATCCTGGATGGGATATAACTGGTATGGAAATTCAGGAGCAATTATATAATCTATCACAGATAAATGCATCAACTTGTAACCTTGGACTTCATTTTATCCACGGTGATCTGAAGGAATTGGTTAATGATGTGAAATTGGCGAAATTTGACCTTATCATGAGCAATCCACCTTATTTCAAGATAGGAGAGCATCGATTGAGTCCGAATCGTGAAAAAGCTATTTCAAGGCACGAAGTGCTATGTACAATGGACGATATCCTGCAGGCAGTTCATGCAAAATTAATAAAGAATGGAAAGGCATTTATTGCGTATCCAACAAGTCGGATAAATGAATTGAAGTCGAAAATAAAATATATTGACCTGCAAGTCATTGCTGAATTTTCGTTATCAGATGATAGTCATGATACTACAGATAAGACAGTCATTGTGGAGTTGACTAATGCTCATCATTGAGAATTTCTATTTACGAGCAGGATCAGATGCCATCCTGCATGTACCAAACATACACATTCCGTCTGGAGAAAGGGCACTTCTTTGTGCCAATAACGCTACGGGAAAGACGCAGCTTCTGCGTGCAATCCGATATCCTCAGCCGGAATTTAATGGTTCCATCCAACTACGTGAACCCGAAGGAAGCAAGCACAAGAATAATACCTGTATTCTACTTGAACTCGCTCCACACCTCCTGAAGGATGAAACAGTATGGCAGAATCTTGTGTTGCCTTTTAAAAGGATCAATGACGTTCAGGAGAGGAAACTGTTTCACTACCTGAAATTCGTCGGCATGGAAGATATGACTGACAGGAAGATACGAAGTTGTTCTTTTGCCCAGATGAAACTAGTGGAATTGGTAAGGTCATTGTTGATTGAACCTTATCTCTTGTTGCTGGATGACCTGGATAAATTCTTTGATAAAGACAGATACGAAATGTGTCTTCGCTTGCTTGAACATATCAATGCTTCGGGTTGCTCAGTATTTGCCACATCAGTCCAGCCATTGCCGGGGTTTAATGCATGCTTTACCGTGAAGGATAAGGAGTTGATTCCATGTTGAGGAAACGCATGATACTCCTACTCATCACGACACTGGTATTATTGACCGGGTGGGGATTTCTGGAATATTTAGTCGATTCCCAGATCAATAACGTGTACCGTGAAATCTCCAATTATCCAGTTATTCTTTATTCATACGATATCAACGTATTGCATAATATTCAGCAGAAGTTGAATAGTAAGCAATATATCAAGGATTCACAGTTACAGGTCAGTGATTCAATCGCGGTTGATCTGATCCGGAAATACAATCTCGGGGAAGCCATGGATGTGATCGAGAGCAATACACTTCCCAATGTTCTTCTGGTTTATCTCCAGGGCAATCGCTTTTCAGGACTGGATAGATCGCTTCTCAAACAACAGATCGATCCTTACAAGGATAGCCTGATGGTTGATTATCAGGATAATATCTGGAGTGAAACACTTACGCGTTCCCAGAGCCTTAGGCAGATACATCTTCTTGGAAGCATCCTGTTCGGATTGCTGATGTTTCTTGTCTTTCTTCTGCAGAGACTTCATTATGAAAAGGATATGTCCAATTACTGGAAGATCTATGCAAGGGCAGGAGGGGATACTCGATATCAGCAGACTCATTTCTGGCAGAATACAGCTCTGATTTGCATTGTTCCAACCCTGGTTAATGCCATCGTATATTATGTGATTTCAACCGGACAACTGATTGGTTCCGTGATACCTGCGAAGTTCTTTCTTGTGCAGTTGATCATAATTGGCTGTTCATCAGTATTTGCAAAATTAATGACTCCCAAATCATGACCGTTCATAAGAATCTACCTAATCTGATCACCATTTTCAGGATCATCCTTGTTCCAGTCTTTGGCTATTTCATCTTCATGCCTTCCAAACCGCAAGGGATTTGGTGGGCTTTGGTCATATTCGTGATTGCAAGCATATCCGACTACTTTGATGGTTATCTCGCAAGGAAGTACAACCTTGTAACTGCATTTGGGAAGATCATGGACCCACTGGCTGATAAGATACTGGTGCTGGTGGCAATGGTATCATTGACTTTTGTACCGATGCATTGGCTCAATCCGATTATCCTCATCATCATAGCCCTGCGGGAAATTGCGGTCACCATCTTACGAGATTATCATGCGAAGAGAAATCATGTGATTGCTGCCAATATCTGGGGCAAATTAAAGACAGTGACCCAAATGGTAGGTATTGTTGCTGCATTGTTAATCTATGCACTGGTTCGCGAAGAGGTTTCGGAAGGCACCCTTCTGGGAATTCAGATTTACTTCTGGATTGTTGCGTTGATTACTATACTATCTGGACTGAATTACTTTTTCATCAAACATGAATAAAGGCTTTGAAATGAAGAAAATGATCTTATTCGCTGTTTTAGTAATGCTGGCTTTGATTGGTTGCAGCAGCAAAACAGATAAATATACGAAGTATGAGAACCTGCAGGACAATCGCAAACCGATTTCATGGGGACAGGATCGCGTTATCTATGTCTTTGCAGATGATCCAGTATGGAAATATGCGGAAACACCATTGCGGGAAACCCTCGAAAGATATGAATTTACAAGTAATAACGAACAGTATTTTGAAGTGAACAGAGCTGATATCAAAAACATTGATCAGTTCTTTCGATTCAGGAATCTGATCTTTCTTTGTGATCTTGAATCGAATCTGCCTGTAGCTGAATACGTGAAGCATGTTTTACCCAAAGAAAAGCTTTTTGAAATACAGAAGAATCGTGTGGGTGTTTTCAAGGATCAGAACATGTGGGCGAATGATCAACAGGTCATGTTCGTTGGCGGTGATAATCTTCAAGACCTGCTGAAAATTACAATATTGCAGAAACAGACAATTTTCAAGATATTCAGTGATCGGTTGGATGCCCGGACAGCATTTCATGTTTACCAGATGCCGGTTTTATCAAAGGAATATTTCCAGGATTATCCTTTTACACTGAAGGTTCCTGAGCAATACAGGATCTATAAAAATGATCCGAAAGGACACTTTCTTTCTTTTCTGTATCGTAACCTTCATGAATCAGATGACACTCCGGATAAATACATTTCAGTTTATTATGATAAGATGGATACAGATCAAGTGACCCAGGACTGGCTGATCAAGAAGAGAGCAGATTTTGCCTGGAAGTACTTTGATCAGGATGAGTTCAAGATGGAAGATATTAACATCTCGCAAGTTTCCTTCAACAACAAGACTGCCTGGCAGATTTCGGGTCGTTGGCAGAACAAGAAATACAAGATTGGCGGCGCATTCAGGAGTATAGCCTTCTGGGAGCCAAAACAAAAGACAGCCTATATCCGTGATAGTTCAGTCTTCTTTCCTGCTGGAGAAAAGTTGTCCTATCTGCTTGAATTGCAGGCAATCAGCAATTCCTTCCAAATAAAGAAGTAAAGGGGTAGCCATTTGAAGCCGAATTTCAACCGAAAGATACGAAACATCCTGATCCTGTTTCTGCTCTCCTTACTCTTTGCCTGTTCAATGAATAATGCAAAGCGAATCCCAATTCCACCTATGCAGAAGATGAAGCCTAATCCATCCATTGAATCGGCGGTATATTATGGACTCGGTGATGCTGCCCTGCAGGCTGGGGATTATCCGAACGGTCTCGCTCTTCTGCAAATGGCAAACAAGGCTGATCCATCATCTATCGTTATCGAACAGGATATCATTGAAGCATTATGGGGAACCGCAAGGAGCCAGAACCAGGATCCGATTGATATGCTCAAATATGGTGAAGACTTGATAACCCGAGGCAAATTCAATGAACAGATACTCGGTTATATGGCAGACGGTTATGTCCTCGTCAAAAAGACTGATAAAGCCATAGCCATCGTTAAATATCTGATTAAGAACAATCCCTCCGGGATGAACTATTTCCGTTTGTTCATCATGGAAGCAAAATACAACAACAAAATCAAAACCGACTTGCTTGAACAGGCTTTGAAAAGAGCAGGCGATAACGAATACCTGCTCCTGGCAATTGCCGATGTTTACACGCAATTGGATCCCTCAAAGGCGGAAATGATTTTCTCGCAAACATATGATACGTTCAAGGACGATCTGAGTTTCAAGGCAATGTCCAATTTCTACACGCGTCGAGATCAGAAAACGAAACTGATCAATGAATTGAAAAAAGACGTGAAATCATTGAATACCACCCAATTGCAAGTCTATATTGAACTGCTTTACCAGACAGGGCAGTACGGCGAGATCATCAGCATTGCAGATTATCTCATTGATGAAGGGAACGGGATGGTGCTTCGGTATCTCTTTGCATCGGCTCAGAAAGAAAAGGATTTTGATCTGATGACGAGGGTCTTTCATCGTATTCGTGTGGAGTCAGACCTCAGCGCAAATGATATTGGTCTCTATGCACTTGCAATAGGGGACACCTATCTCCAGAAAGGGGATTATACAAATGCTGCCCAATATTTTGCACAGATATCGGATTACCGTGCACTTTTGGGTTATATCGGGAACAAGACCATATCCGGTTTGACCCCGGAAGTGAAGAGCAATCTTCTCACATCATTGAATCTCCTTACCGGATATGGATATGCGAAGGAATTGCAGGATTATATCGTGGCAAATACACAGTTTCTTTTAGATGACAAGCAATCTGCCTTTGAAACAATCCATCGCGTTCCTGACCAGTATTTTGCTGCTCACGACATGCTTCCTGAAGCAGCGCAGATCTATCTTGCTGCAGGTGACGATTCCCTGAAGGCACTTCAATTACTGAACATGAGGAAGGTGAAATCACCTACCACCAATACCCTGATGGGGCAATTCTACATGTTTGAGCAAAAGGATTCCATCGCTGAAGGATATTTCAATAGGGAATTTGTTGTTAATCCCTCTCCCGATACCCTTTTCTTCCGGTATGCTGCAACTTTGGCAGATAGACACGATAAGAAATTGAAGGAAGAAGCACTTCTGGATAAAGCAATCACAATCTATCCGGATAATACTGAATTCCTGAACTGGTATGGATATCTTCTTGTCATGCAGAACAAAGACCTTGATAAAGCTGAGAAACTGATTCGTAGAGCCGTGGAAATCGATTCCACAAACGGATACTACTGGGACAGCCTTGCCTGGCTTTATTATCTCAAGGGATCTTATCCGGAAGCGCTCGAAGCAATGAATATACCTATGCAGCAGGGAACGAAGAACAGCGTAATTTCTTACCATTTGGGTGAGATTTTTTATAAATTGAATCGTCTCAAAGACTCCAAGGAGTATTTCAAGCAGTGCATCGATGTAAATGATGATAAGCAGGCTGTCTTAAACTCCAGGAAGGCTTTGGACACATATCATTGGTAACCTGTTTGTAAATTGATTTCATATGATTGAAGGGAGGAAAAATGAAGAAGGAAGACAAGAGATTTTGGTGGAGCCCGCTCAATACGATTCTCCTGATCGTAGCCCTTGTCGTGATGACGGCTGGCTATATCATCATGAGACAGAATGATATCTCTGTTTCACCCGTCCTTCTCGTCATTGCCTACGTTGTATTGATTCCGTTGGCGATCATGCTCAAAGGGAAAAAAGACAACAACTGATGAACCTGATAGATATACTTGCATGGTAGAGTGATGGAAAAAGACCAATTACTGAATGAATCCTTAACGGCAAAACTTGACCGGTTTCACATGCGAACTCGCATGATCGTGGAAGGATTCATGGTAGGTTTGCATAAATCCCCATATCATGGTTTCAGTGTTGAATTTGCTGACCATAGGCAGTATATGCCGGGGGACGCCATACGCAATGTGGACTGGAAAGTCTATGCCAAGACCAATCGCTGGTATGTGAAGAGATATGAGGAAGAAACGAACGTCCGAACCTTCATCATTCTCGATCACAGCAAATCGATGCAGTATGGTTCTGGAGATATCACAAAACTGGATTATACCAAGCAGCTTGCATCTGCACTCGCTTATCTGGTAGTTCAGCAGCAGGATGCCGCCGGTCTCATCACCTATACGGATAAAGTCACGAATTACCTTCCCCCTAAAGCATATCGTTCCTATGTCAGTATCCTGCTTCAAAAACTTATGGTTCTGGAACCGCAGGAGCAAACCCATACACTGGCTGTTCTACATGGACTGGCAGAACAGATACGAAAGAGAAGCCTCATCATTATGATTTCCGATATGATCGATGACCCGGATGCCATTCTTTCAGGATTGAATCACTTTCGCTATTCGCATCATGAAGTCATACTTTTCCATATACAGGATCCGCAGGAAGTGAATTTCAATTTTAAGGGGGAAACGGAGTTCATAGACAAGGAAACAGGTCAAAAGGTAACCGTAATGCCCTGGCAGATCAGGAACAATTACAGGCAGGCATATGATGCTTTTTCGAAGTATTTGAAGGTGAAATGCCATCAATCCAATATCGAATATAATGAAATCACAACATCCACACCCATCGAAGACAGTCTATTACAATATCTGATCAAGCGCAGTAGGCTTTAATCGGTCACTTTGTTCTGGAAAACGAGCTGCATTTCAGCGATTCGATCACGCAATTCAGCAGCTTTTTCAAACTCGAGATTCGTAGCAGCCTTTCTCATTTCAGAAGTTAACAATTTAATTACCTGGTCCACATTATCCAATTCCACATATTTCATAAAGTCATCCCGATTCGGTTTATCCTTCTTGCCTGAAGATTCACCAAACTGGGCATATCCTTCCGCCACTGCCGTAGATTGCATGATCTGTTCAACAGATTTATATATGGTTTTGGGTGTGATCCCGTGCAATTTGTTATATTCGATTTGTTTCTTACGCCGATTTTCCGTGATATCGATGGTTTCACGAATGGAATCAGTCATTTCATCCGCATAGAAGATGACTTTGCCGTCCACATTACGGGCAGCACGTCCGGCTGTTTGTATCAGCGAGCGTGTCGAGCGGAGGAATCCTGTCTTATCAGCATCGAGGATTGCCACCAATGATACTTCCGGTAGATCAAGTCCTTCACGAAGAAGGTTCACACCTACAAGGACATCGAACTCACCCATTCTCAAGTCCCGTATGATTTTGGATCTTTCAATCGTATCCACTTCACTGTGAAGATAGCGAACTTTGATACCTGCATTCCCCAGGTAAGTAGCCAAATCTTCCGCCATTCTCTTCGTAAGCGTTGTTACCAGCACTTTCTGATTCTTTTTCGTTCTCTGACGAACCTGTTCCATCAAGTCGTCAACCTGGTTGCTGACTGGTTTGACTTCGATGTCCGGGTCGATCAAACCGGTAGGTCTGATGACCTGTTCGACAATCACTCCCTTGGTCAGTTCCAATTCATATTTCGCAGGTGTGGCTGAAACATATATCACCTGGTTCTGATGTGTTACGAACTCATCGAATTGAAGAGGTCTGTTATCGAAAGCGGATGGAAGCCTGAAGCCATAATCAACAAGATTCTTCTTACGTGAATAATCGCCTGAATACATGGCATGCAATTGTGGGATGGTGGCATGTGATTCATCGATGACCATCAGATAATCATCCGGGAAATAATCGAGCAGACAGAAGGGTGGTTGCCCCGGTTTTGCTCCTGTAAGGTGACGTGAGTAGTTCTCTATTCCAGAGCAATAACCGAGTTCCTTGAGCATCTCGATATCGAATTTTGTCCTTTGCTGTATTCTCTGTGCTTCAACGAGCATATTGTGATCGTTGAAATAACGGAGACGCTCCTCCAGTTCTGTCTCGATGGTGATAATGGCTTTGCGGAGACGATCCTCTCCCATGACA
>DAONDQ010000089.1:0-12011 GCA_035402645.1 Candidatus Cloacimonadota bacterium
ATGCGTTTGTCGGATGCTCCATTTAATAAACTTAACCTTAGTGTCCTGGATGGATCTTCAATTGTCACAATAAGATTATTAGGAGCACCGTATGTCAATGGTCAGTGTTGATCCCACCCTCACTTTGGACAGTTTACGAACGCAAGTTCAAATCCTCACCGCTCAATTGGGCACACATCCTCACTTCGATATCGGGAGCACAGGCTTCATGCTTCTATGCTGTAGTCTCGTAATGCTCATGACGCCGGGTCTTGCCTTTTTTTATGGTGGGCTGGTAGGAAAAAAGAACGTCTTAACCATTATGATGCAGAGTTATGTTTCCCTGTGTCTGACCACAGTCATCTGGTATATTGTGGGTTATTCGTTATGCTTTAGCGGAAACTTTGCCGACGGGAGTGATTTCCTGGGAATACTGGGTAACCTGGATAAGGCATGCTTGCATGGAGTAAGTTTGAACAGCATTTTCACAGGCAACAATCAAATACCGGAAATCGTGTTTATTGCCTATCAAATGATGTTTGCAATCATCACTCCTGCTCTTATCACTGGAGCCTTTGCCAATCGTGTTTCCTTCAAATCTTATCTGTTGTTCCTTATCGCTTGGCTCTTCCTCGTTTATTTCCCATTTACACATATGATCTGGGGTGGCGGATACATGGCAGCCAAGGGTGTCCTCGATTTTGCAGGCGGTATCGTTGTGCATGCGACAGCCGGTTTTGCTGCCCTAGCTTCAGTCCTCTATGTTGGAAAACGTAAGGTGGAAGACAAGGGATTCCACAATATTCCTCTCGTCGCTATCGGGACCGGGCTTCTGTGGTTTGGATGGTATGGCTTCAATGCAGGAAGCGAATTGAAGGTAGATCCCATCACAGCAACAGCTTTTCTCAATACGGACGTGGCAGCCTCATTTGCAGGTGGTGCCTGGTTATTCATTTCCTGGATCATGGAAGGCAAGCCAAAATTCGTGGGTCTTATGACCGGTGCAGTGGCAGGTCTTGCCACGATCACTCCCTGTGCAGGGTTCGTCCCATTGTGGGCAGCTCCTCTCATTGGTATCATAGCTGGAATCATGTGCTATATCGCTGTCAACTTCAAGAACAGAATGAAGTGGGATGATGCCCTCGATGTATGGGGTGTTCATGGTGTTGGTGGTGTGACAGGTACGATCCTTCTGGGTGTTTTTGCATATGAAAGTGTGAACCCGACAGCGAAGGGTGGTGGTCTGCTCACTGGAAATGCGCATTTCTTCTGGGTACAGGTACTTGCAGTTGCATTTGCATCCGCGTATGCATTTATATTCACTTATATCATGCTGCATGTGATCAACCGCATCACTCCGGTGAAGGTTACCGAAGTTGATGAAACGATTGGACTTGATGAAACGCTGCATGGTGAAATAGCATATATTGATTGATCCTCCTTTACATGATAAAGATAATGAAAAGGACGACTGACAAGGTCGTCCTTTTCAATTTTCTCATGCATAACTCATAGAAACACATACCATTTCGCAAGTTTGCTCGATTCATGTTTCATGAAATACCATTGATTAAAAATTGACACTATACATCTGTTCATTTCTCACTTACAGGTAAGAGAGGATGGAAACATGAATAATCCAGGATGTATCATTGAATTCCGTAATTAGGATCCTTTTCATTGCAGATACTCATTTAGGATTTGATTACACCTTCAATCCAAGAATCGAAAGAAGGCGACGAGGAGATGATTTCTTCCGTAACTACGAAATTGCCCTCAAACCTGCACTGGATGGACAGGTTGATGTTGTTGTGCACGGTGGTGACCTACTTTATCGAAGCAAGGTACCGCCAAAACTGGTATGGATGGCATTTCAACCTTTATTGAAAATTGCAGATTCGGGCATTCCCATCTATCTTGTACCGGGAAATCACGAGCGGTCTGCCATTCCTCATGAATTACTGGGTGCTCATTCCAATATCCATATCTTTCGGGAACCGCAGACGTTCCTGTATGAAAAAAACAACACTCGGATTGCCTTCAGTGGATTTCCCTCGGACCGTGATAGAATCCGAGATAATTTTAAAGAGCTACTGAGTCAGACTTCATGGCAAAGAACAGATGCTGATTTCCGATTCCTGTGTCTGCATCAGGCAATTGAAGGTGCACAGGTGGGAGTACAGAATTATACTTTTCGAAATACTCCAGATGTCATCATAGGGAATGAACTACCTTCCGAGTTCACTGCAATACTGACAGGACATATCCATAGAGCGCAAATCCTGACACGGGATTTGAAGAAGCAGCCTCTGCCCTGTCCCGTATATTATCCAGGTTCGATTGAGCGAACTGATTATGCAGAAATGAACGAAAAGAAGGGGTACTTTATCATTGAAGTGAGGAAGAATACGGAGCAAAAGCTATCACATCAGTTCTACGAGCTACCTGCAAGACCAATGTTTCGAATCCAGGCACCTGATTCCATAACTTCCGATGAGGAAATGGAAGACTTCATCAGGAAAAGCATATCTTCCCTCCCCAAGGATGCTGTTATAAAGATCCGAATACCTGACAATCTCCAGACAGGAGATTTCCCTTGTCTACATTCGGCATCCATGAGAAATATCGTTCCCGAGACCATGAACTATGATCTATCATTCAGGAGACCTTATGCACAAGAAGACAAATCTACCCGATGACAGACCGAAATTCGATAACCCGATTCTGGAAACACTATCTGAGATAACAACACTCAAAGCTTTGTACAGGCAAGGCTGGATACAGCAAGGTGTCGAAAAATCGATATGCGAATCCGTAGCTGACCACAGTTTCAGTACTGCCATGATGGCTTGGATAATTGCGCTGGAGTCATTCCCGGAATTGGATGCGGATAAAGTCCTGAAGATGGCAATCGTGCATGAACTTGGTGAAATCTACACGGGAGATATCACCCCACAGGATCAGGTATCCCTGGAAGATAAGCACCAAATGGAAGAAGAATCAGTGTGCAAAGTCCTCGATAAGCTTCCTCATGGATCTCAATTAAAAGCTCTCTGGGAAGAATTTGAGAATGGGAGTACGAAGGAAGCAGAATTCGTCAGACAGATCGATAAGCTTGAAATGGCGTTCCAAGCAATTCACTACCAGAGAAATACGCAAAGTGACCTGCAGATATTCATCGATTATACCAACAATGTCATTCAGGATGAAAGATTACGTGATTTGTTCAAGCGAATGGTCGAGAAGCATAGAAGTATTTAGCTAATAAACTGATTCACCACATCAGACAGGCATTTGATGATACGCGTGGCTTCTCTTGTCTGAATCGTTTCCACTTCTCTCCAATCACTGAATAGCACAAGTTGGGTTGCTTTATCTGCCTTTTTATCCTGTAAAAGAATTTCCTTCCCTTCTTGAATTAACTGATTTGGTAAATCCATCCCAACATAATTTGAGAATGGGAATTCCTGGAACAGATTCATGATCCTGTTTTTTGTTAACTTATCAATTCTCTCCATCCTCATGCTTAACTCAGCAGAAGCCAGAATTCCCAATGCCACTGCAATTCCATGTGGTATCGAATGATTGGAGACAGATTCCAGAACATGCCCGAATGTATGCCCTAAATTCAATACCCTTCTTTTACCATGGTCGAAAAGATCAGAAGAACATATTTCCAGTTTCGCTTGCGCTGCCTGCCAGATCAGTTCTTTGGGCGGGACATAAGTTACATGCAGTAGTTCAGGTAACTCCAGGGAAGGGTCTATCAGATAGATTTTCAGAATCTCTGCCCATCCATTCAGAATATCCTCTTTATCAAGGGTTTTCAGGAAATCATAGCACAGATATACTTGTTTTGCGGGATAGAAAGTGCCAATGAGATTCCTGATATGATCCATGTCATATGCTGTCTTACCGCCATAAGCAGCATCTACTGCACCAATAACTGTTGTAGGAACCAGCACAAGTTGGATTCCCCTTTTAAAGGTGGAAACGGCATAAGCAGCTATATCCATCAAGGTTCCACCACCCATGACCAGTACCTGCATGTTCCTGGAAACGTGGTGTTCAAGAAGAAATTGATAGATTGAAGTAATGATCGATTGATCTTTCGATTCTGGAGACACTTTAATCTGCAGAAGAGCTATCTCCTGTTTGATTTCACGAAAGAAAGCGGAATAAAGTTTGTAGAAACGCTGGTCAGCAATTATGACCATCTCGTCTTTCATTGAATCGATCAAACGTAGCAGTTCTGGTTTCTCTACCAGTCTGATGCCTGTTTCGAATTGCACTCGAAAACGATATTGAATAACTTTGCTATCTGTCATGCTTTGTTATTATCCTCTGATCAATGCAATCTTACCACGTCTGGTATCGCCTTTGGCAGTTGAAATAACGTAGTAATATACACCTGATCCACATTTCTTCCCATTAGCATTCAAACCGTTCCAATTAAATGAATAAAACAAATTCTGCTTTAATTCAATCACAAGATCACCACTTAGATCATATATCTTACAGACATTCTTCCCTGATGGAAAAGTATTGGATGCGTTTGTGTTTTCGAGTGTTACCTGCTCGCCTAGGTCGGGTCTGAAAGGATTTGGATAGACTCTAACACTCTTAATCTTACTTGCGGGTGGTTCCTCATATCCAATCTGTAATGCCGAAAGACCTTCCTGCGTCCCGATCAGAAGTGAACCCGTTCTTTCATCAAAGCCAAGACAAACAATACGGTTTGAAATTAATGGTGAATTGGAGGTATTGTAATTTGTAAATCTTTCTGTCGAAGGGTCGTACATACTGAAACCGTAATCAGCGCTGCCAATCCATATCCTACGGAATGGATCGAGATATATGGCAGTCGGATGTGTATGAACTGATCCGAAAAGACGTTCTTCATCATAATAATAAAGCCCGTTTACATCTGTTGACCAACCGCCATTCTGATAAATCCTTCTTTTCACATCAACATCGTATTTATACCAATGCGTCCCATTGAACGAATATAACCCGTTGGAAGCCGCAATCCATATTTCATTTTCACCATAATCATTTGTAAACGAAATAAAGCCATAGACCCAGCAGTTCCTCAAGTCACTCGATGGAGGCTGAAGCCATGAAATATGACTTGGGTTTTGCAGATTGTCTTTTCCATACCAATAAGAAACCCCAAAATCATTCGCAGTTCCAAAGAAATAGGCAGAATCTGATTCAGCAACTGAGATAATACTCTGACTGGCAGAATATGGGAGTTGGAAGGCTGAAACTCGATCATAGAGGGAATCCAAAACCTCTACTCCCCCATTGTAGCAGCAAAGGATCATTCTTCCCCTGGAATCATGATAAATGTATGCAAGGGAGTTGGATAATAATGAGTTTGAACCGTCGGCCAGGGCATAATTATCAGAAGTCCCATCATTATGGTATAAACCGCTTGTATCCATACGATCCCATGTGCCTGTATTCTGATCGAAAACATTCAAACCCACTCCCCACCCATAGATATTGTTCGGTCTGATATAAAATGCTCCCATCCAGATCTTGTCCTGGTCATCTGCAGAGATCGTCATGATATTATCACTGATCAAGGGGCTATTGCGGACATTATATGTTTCCCAGTCCGATCCATCAAAAGAACTCACTCCCCTTGTTCCTTTTCTTGTTTTCGTAGCATTGAGCACACCACTGCCGAACCAGATCTTATCTTTGGAATTGGAGATGCAGGAGACAGAATTGAACCCGATGCAATTAACCTTCACTTTAACCCACGGGAATGAACTTCCTATATAAATGCCTTCTCCCCAAGTGGATAAAACCAGTATCTCATTGATGACTTTTATCTTGGAGATTTCCTTGATATCAAACCCAATCGATTCCTGTGTCACTTCAGTAATGACACCTGATGCACTGATCTCACCTAAAACGATGTTGGTCGAATTGCTCAATGTCATCGTATCTTCGTGCCATGCGCCATAGGAATAATAAAGGTTGCCGCTTTGATCATAACAAACCGCATATAAGGAATCCGATACCAATGAGTTGCTCGCATTATATACTGTCCATGAGTGAGAAGATTGTCCAAAAGAAATGACTCCTAAGCCAGAATTGGTTGAAACTGCGACCTTTTGATTCCAAAGAGCTATCTGTTCGATTTTTGATCCCGGAATATTGGAATTTGAGAGAGTCCACGAATGCCATGCATTGGGATAATTCAAGGAATCTGCGTGAACATAGCTTAATCCATTAGAAGTCCCCAGATAAAGATATCCTAAATCGGACAGTTTCATACTCATGATATTGTTATTTATGAGCCCATTTTCAGTTGTATAGACATGCTGAAGCAAAGGAAAGCTGACATTGGCTAATTGATAAAAAACAGCAAGTCCTTCATCGGTTGAAACATAAAATAGTGAATCAGAATGTACTATGCCGGTGATCTTCTGGGAAGGTAGACCTGATGAAATACCCAAAATCTTCAAACCTGTTGGTGTGAGAATATTAACCCCTCCTGAATACAAACCCATCCATAAGGTCTTTATCTCAGGGATGTAATCAAGAACACGGACATCGTTATTAGTCAAACCATCAATATTGGTGAAAACATGATCTTCAGTATAGGCATCTGCCCCAGTTAAATTCGGGTCTTTATTGAATACAGCCAACCCTCCCCAAGTTGCGAGATACAATTTATTGTCAGCCTCGATGAAATCGCTTACATGTGTGGTATTCGTATAGGTCTTCCAGCGTGAAGCCATTAAAGGCGACAGAATGGTAATCATCGTTACCATGAGTAAAATGATCCTTTTCACTTGTGATTCTCCCTTCTAATAAGTAAATATGAGATGATCATACAAATAACTAACAATATTATTAATAACATAAAGAGAATCTTCTTTGTGGAAAAAGAAAATCCAAATGCAATAAGCGCAAAGAGAAATGTGATGAAATAAGCAACCAAAGCAACCGTTTTCTGTGATAATCCCAAGTCTAACATCTTGTGATGCAAGTGTGCCTTGTCAGGTTTAAAGATATTTGTCTTATTCTTCAATCTTCGGAAAACAGCCAGAAATATATCGAAGAGTGGCAAAAATAAGGCAATGATTGGTACTAACATGGTCATTGCCGTGATACCTTTGAACTGCATACTTCCTGCTGAAGATATGGAAGCGATATTCAAACCCAGAAACATACTCCCCGAATCACCCATGAAGATGGATGCAGGATAAAAGTTGTAACGAAGAAAAGCGAATGCACCCGCAGCCAATATGACTGAATTGAATGCAACAAAAGGATTATGATTCATGATCCCAATGACGGTCAGTAATAGGTTGATAATAACTGTAATGCCTGCAGCAAGACCATCTAATCCATCGATGAAATTCAATGCATTAATGACCAGCAGATACCAGAATATCGTGATTGGAAAAGATAGGTAACCCAATTGGAATTCAGCACCAAACGGATTGGTTAAAGTAGTGATTTGGAAACCGGAAAAGAACATCACAATCGATAGAAATATTTGGTAAATCAATTTGAATCGTGCAGATGACACATATTTATCATCCAATAAGCCTATCATCAATGTGATAAAACCCATGATCACAAGTTTCCTGGTTTGCTCTGAAAAGCCTTGCCCTTGTGGTAAATATGAAAAGATCAATTGCATTAACAGGATAGGAATTGCAAATGAGAAACCACCTGATAAAGCAGTAGCTTCCTTATGGATCTTTCGTGGTGAGGGTTTATCAAGGATACCCAGTTTCAATGATATGCTCCGATTCAAGGGCACCAGAAAATAGGTTGTGACCAGTACAATCACAAAGCACACGGGTAAATATATGTAGGGATCAGGATTCATATAATTCTATATACCTTTCAATAAAGTCATCCATATTGAATCTTTGGATAACTGATTTACGAGAATTCTCTCCCCAGGTTTTTAATTCCTTTTGTCTTTCCGGTAAACCTTGTAACACTTCTGCAAGATATTCTGGTTTTCGGGGTGGAACTAAAATACCATTCAGATCGCTGATTAATTCATCATTGCCCTTGATGTCCGATCCGATAATAGGCAATCCAACAGACATTGCTTCCAATATCGATAACGGTAATCCCTCCCATAATGAATATAGCAGGAAACAATCGAACTGTTCCAACCAGGCTTGCGTATCTTTTTGCCATCCCGGAAGGAAAATTGAATCTGTCAGGTTCGCTGACTTCACCATCTTTGCACACAAGTTGTATAATTCACCATCCCCGATAAAAACAAAGGCAAGTTTTGGATTTCTCCTACATGACAGAATAGCTGCTTCAATGGTTTGCACAATATTCTTTTGCGCTGAAAACCTTGAGCTGCTGCCGATGACGAATCTGTCTCTGAGAAATTCAAATCTTTCCTGACGATGATTGATGTCGGGAATAGGAACGCCATTATATATTGTTAATAGTGACGTATTTCTGAACATCGGGTTCTTTTCAGCCCACATTCTATCTGCATCATTAACAAAGACCATGGTGTCACAGAATCTCGCTGAGATGGATTCCAATGCCTGATAGAACATTCTTTGGGCTATCGGCTGATATGGATGAAAGGAAAAGCCATGTGCTGTATGAATAATCTTGGGAACACCTGCCATTCTGGCTGCAATCCTTCCAAGAAAGCCTGTTTTTGATGAGTGTGTATGGACAATATCGAATTTCTGATTTCTGCATATTTGTAATAATTCAAGGAATGCCAATACATCCTTAGGGGATATCGCATGTTCTATCTTATAAAGAGGAATGTAATTATAATCTCTCTTCATGATTTCCTTCACCAAGTCCCCACCGGGTTTTGATGCTACGAATATCTCGTATTTCTCGGGATCGAGTCCATCAAGCAGGTTGAGCATCATGTTCTGTACACCGGAAAGGAGTGGAAGAAGTTGAATATGAAGAATGCGAATCTTATTCAAGAATGCACTCCAATAATCTTTTCCATAAAGTGGATAAAGTTCTTTGTCTGTTCTTCCCTTGAAAATTCAGGTAAAATGATTCCTTCTCCCTCTTTATGAACCGCTTTTTCGTATGCGGAAAGAATTAACTGTTTGATTCCCTGGACGTCTTCCATTGAACATATCATGTCATGACCAAACCTTCGAAGCATATCTGCAGCATTCCCATGAGGTGGAACCATCCCCAGGATGATTCGCTGACATCTCAGGTATTCAAAAATCTTCCCTGTCAGGACATAATCTCCATCTGACGATGATATCAGTAGGGCTAATATTTCTGAATCATACATGTATTCCAGCGCTTCCTTGTGAGGGCGTTGATCGATGATCTGAAGTTGCTGACCCAATCCTGAATTCGTCAGTAGTTCTCTTTCTTCAATAAAATACGTTCCAATGAAGGTTACTTCGAGATTTAATGGCAAGTTATTTTCTCTTTTCAGTTCAGTTAATGCCTGAATAAAATATCTGGCGGTCCTGTTCCCGTAATTTGTTCCTACATAAGCCATTCGTACATTCGCTTTATGTTCACTCTTCTGTAAATCCTGGAAATCATCTTCATCCCAGCCATTATACATGACTTGTATCTTATCACCCAGATGAGAGCCGAATTTCCTGCAAAGATCTGCTTTCATACCCTCGCTGATCACGGTCACACCCGCAGCATATTCCAAAAGCCTTTTTTCCCATGACTCAGCATGGTGCTGATGCATTTTTGTGATATATTCAAGATAGGTAAAGAGTGTCCAGTGATCCCGATAATCGATGAACAAGGGCAGTTGCCTCATTCTCGCAACCTTATATGCAGCAATGGCTGCTGAATATGGTCCTACAGTGACCCACACTGCATCGTAATGCTGTGCGGCAGTTACTTTCAGTCCTGTCTTGTATGCAAAGGGAATCCACCCTATCTTGTCATCGATTGGAAAACTTCTCCTGATGATGCGCTTTAACTTCTCCGGTGTTTTCAAATAGACTTTCTGTCCCGTATTATCGTTTTTCACTGCTCTTTTCATCATGGACATCGGATCCAATGATGATACACGATACACATTAGAGGCATATGATTCCTGTTCAAGGGACTTGTCCGTTGAATGAAAGAGGATGTTTTTAACGGTAATCACATCTGATTCCCAACCTTCACGGGCAAGATACTTCGTCAATTTGACTGGTCTTTGTACGCCTGGACCTCCGAGTGGTGGATAGAAATATGCAAATAACAGCAATCTTCTTTTATCCGGCTCCACCGGCAGCAGAGCACTTATCTTTTGAAGTAGCAGAGGTTCTTGCGTTTCCCAATTTAACTCATTCTTCACCAATTCTCTGCTTCTTTCTCTTGTTTCTGTAAAATATGCTTCATCTTTCTGAAGCAGGAAATCGATCTTATCTGCAAGTATCCTCGAATTATATGGGATTCCAAACCCAAGGTCACGGGTTTCTATAATCTCCCTGATTTGCTGGAAATCATTTGTGATTACAGGCAATCCGGCTTCGAGATATTCAATCACCTTGATGGGGAGTGCCAGTCTGTAACGCTTGATACTTGGGTCTAGAAGACAGATACCGATCCTTGACCTTACCAATATATCCTGTATCTGGCAATGAGGAAGCATCCCTTCAAAAAGAACATGCTTTGTAAGACTGAGGTCATTGATCGTTTTAAAGTATTTCTCTTTGAAATCGTTATTCCTGAAATCCCCTGCAAAAACTGCTGTAAAGCCGGGGTACTTCTTCTTCAGGACAGAGATTGCCTGCAATATCTTCAGGATACCTCTTTCTTCATACAATCCACCAACATACACAATATCATATTGTTTCGGCTTATCCTGGATCATGCACTCACTGATGGTCGGATAATTATAACAGGATATGGAATCCAAGCCACGTCTCTTATAGATATCCCGTAAATGATAATTCACTGCGATGACAAGATCCACATTCCGTATCAGTTTCCTTTCCATTTGAGAATATGCATAAGATGCAAGTTGATTGAACGGGGAAGGAAATCTTTCTCCTGCAGCCATGGCAAAATACTCGTGCACGTCATACACAAGTTTACATCCAATTTCCTTTTTCAGCCTTCTGCCCATATACAGCGTCATGGGCTCGACACAAATAAGAATATCGGGTCGGTAGGTTTTGATTGCCTGATAAGCATTCTGCAAATAGGTCAGTTTTGTGGTACTTTGAAGGATATGAATCGCAGGATTGTTTTCATGGTCTTCTATGCCCAAGGGTGCATAGATATTGACCTGTGCAAGTTTGGCAAGACTGGTTGCTATTTTCCCATACAGACGTACATCATCTGCTTTATGGGAATTCGTGAGAATTGCTATCTTATAGGACATCCGCCTTCTGATTCCTTGATTTGATCTCGATGATCGCAATTTGGTTGGAACGTATATTACGGAATGTCACACACTGGTTGTCCAGGACGGCATCGACTCCACTGATCTCGCCTATCTCGACATCTCCATGGATCTTGACGGTAAAGTATTTCATCGGATTGGGGAAGAAAATACTGATTTCAAATTCCCCTTCCTCAATAGTGACCTGTTTTCGTAAATCCCACCAATTTGCGATTTCTCGGGCTACTGTGAAATAAACGGATTTTGTTTTCAATAACTCCAGAACGTAGGAATAAAGCTTTTCCTGGTACGTTATCTCCTCATAATTTGACAGGCAAAAATCAAGCGAAATCAATCCATTGCATCTTTGGGTATTCTCAATCAGTTTCTTGATATGAGATTTTGCCTTCTCAAGCGGAATTTCCTTGTATTTTGAAATACGCATACATTCGTCTTTCACATTCAGGGGAATTTCTACATGATTGCTGCGCATATTGTTGAAATAGGGATAGAACGGGAAAGCTACACCCTTTTTGAAACCCATGTGATCAATGAAACCAAGTGAAGAATCGAACAATATCCTGGAGTTTTGCTGAAGTTCAAGTTTCTGGCTGTTAAAACTGGCATTCATATGGCGGATGCCATATTCGGTTAGACCAGTCCTTTTCTGGAATTCTACTTTGACCTGTCG